>JANNKF010000414.1:0-5251 GCA_031396165.1 Bacteroidales bacterium
AGATATTTAACAAAAACAATAATCGTGGCTGTAATGATAATTACTCCTATGATTTCATTGGCTGACGAATTAAATAATCCTCTTATTAAAACAGGATTGGAAACACTTATCAGCAGTAATTTTGAGATCTTGAAAGGTAAAAAAGTAGGATTAATAACAAATCCCACCGGAGTAGATCATAATTTGAAGTCAACAATCGACATTTTATTCAGATCAACAGATGTTCATCTGGTAGCACTTTTTAGTCCCGAGCATGGTGTAAGAGGAGATTTTGCAGCAGGTGAACAGGTAGGAACAATTACGGATAGCGAAACCAATCTTCCGATTTACAGTTTATATGGAAAGACCAGGAAGCCGACAGCTGAGATGTTAAAGGGTATTGATATACTTGTTTATGATGTTCAGGATATCGGCTCGAGGTCTTATACTTACATCAGCACCTTAGGTCTGGCTATGGAAGCTGCTGCCGAGAATAACATCTCCTTCGTAGTGCTCGACAGGCCTAATCCTCTGGGAGGTATAAGAATGGAAGGACCGGTAACCCTGCCAAAATTCACCTCATTTGTCAGCCAGTTCCCCATACCTTATATACATGGATTCACAGTTGGTGAACTTGCAGCTTTTTTGAACGGGGAAGGGCTTTTGAAAAACAGTATTAAATGCAAATTGCATATTGTTAAAATGAGCGGATGGAATAGAAATATGAGTTTTGAAGATACCGGTCTGCCCTGGGTACCTTCATCTCCTCATATCCCTCATGCGCAATCGCCTCAATTCTATCCGGCTACAGGCATTCTTGGTGAGTTGTACGTTGTAAGTATCGGGGTAGGATATACACTACCCTTTCAGCTTATTGGTGCAGAATGGTTCGATGCGGATTCCCTTGCCAGAAATCTGAACTCCCTCCAACTTAACGGAGTAATATTCAGACCTGTCCATTATAAACCTTATTATAGCGTCTTGCAGGGAAAAGCTATTCATGGAGTTCAGGTCCATTTATCAGCAGCCAGTAAGGCTTATTTATCCCTGATACAATTCTATGTTTTGCAGGAAGCACATAAATTATGGCCTGACAAAGATGTTTTCTCATTATGTGAAAAATCACGCCTCGAAATGTTCGACAAGGTATGCGGAACCGATCAGGTAAGGTTGGAGTTTACTAAGAACTTCCGGGTGTCGGATATACAGGATATATGGACAAGGGATATTCCTGGATTCAAGGCTAAGGCGGAGAAGTACTTTCTGTACAGGTAACTTTGATTAAGTTTTAAGGTTGAGTCCACTCCGCTAAGTTTAAAAAATGCAATTGCCACGAAGACGCAAAGACACCAAGGTTCACAAAGAATTTATCCTTAATGACTTAATCTTTGTGCAACTTAGTGCCTTGGAGTCTTGGTGGCAAAAAGAACGCTTTTCGGAGTAGGCTCAAGGCTCAAGGTTCAAAATATTCTGCCTCGTTTTCCGTATTAGTCCGGCTTACAGAAGTTAACACAAAGTAGTACTTCCTCAGGTCAGTAATTGATGTTTCAGGAAATATAATACTTGTAGCAGATGTTACATGGAAAATGTTTTCCGGGTTTGTCAGATCTGCTGGTTTTCCATGTTTTAGTTTATAAATCACAAATTTCTTTGTGGAATGTCCCTTATCCCATGACAGGAATATTGAATCATTCCTTTCAGTCAGAAGGCGATTTCCCGGCGACTGTGGAATGATTGGAGAGACTCTGTTATTAGAAGGGGGCAGTGAAATGTACCTGAATAAATCTCTTTTGAGTTTTTCCTCAAACCTGAGCGGGTTTTTAAGTAAAACCTTTGCACTGAAAAACATACTTCCTGCAACATTAGGAAAAGTACGGTTCAGTTTGATCTCCTTAACAATTTCACGCGAGGTTCTCCACTCTTTGGCAGTTGCATTGCGTGCTATCCTGTATCGTACCTTCGAACCACATCAGCTACAACACCAGCAACATAATCACGCGTTTCAGGCAGCCCAGGATCAAAATACACAGTTTTGCCGTATGTAACAAACCATTCGGGATGAAGTTTACTTATGTGGCCAGGGGCAACATAATTCGCAGTATCGGTTACAGCTCTGTATGGATTCAGCCAGGCATGAATAACCAATCCTCTTTTCCTGCATTCAACAATCACAAATTCAAGCGGATCGTAAAACGGATCAGGAGCCTTACCCTGTTCACCGTTAAGCCATTGCGTCCATGGTTCAATTGTTTACCGTAGCAATCCATACGGCACGCATCTCGGTTTTAGGATGAATCTGGGCACTTACTAAAGGTGAGGTTAAGGTTAAGCATGCGGACATGGTTACTGGTAAGAATAGCGACCTTAATGCAGATTCAAAATAATGAAACCATATTTTATTCAGATTATGCATTTTTGATGTCTCCTTCCATACTTTTTTCAAGTTCGCGTGCATGTAACAGGAATTCTTCCAGTTTCATATCTTTATAAAAAATCATACCATGTGTGGCGCGAATCTTTGGACTGTCATTTTCATAGAAAAAGTCTTTTCCAAGAATTAACTGAACTCTTTTAAACTGCTCCACCCAGATTTGTTGAGAGAGGTCGCTGAAAGGACCGTCGAGATCATAGCTGGGAAACGAAGCATCTACCTGACTAATATAACAATTTCTGAATGACCAGTTTAGTACTGCCATAGAATTCAAGGATACGGGAGTAAACACGTTTGCATCTGAGGGATGGAACTTATACCATACATTCCTGTAACCAACTATTCTGAGTGCGGAAAGATCTTTTTCTTTCTCCCAATCTCTTAATGCTTCAGCAAGTGCCTGCAGTACTTTATAATGAGTATCAGGTCCGGATCCTTCAGGGTCAAAAGCAAGACTAATTACTGTCGGTTGAATCCTTTTGAGCATTTTCAAAACCGGTTCAACATCCCGGTTACTTTCGGGCTGGGGAGTAAATATATCACCAGTATAAAAACCCAGTCGAAGGTGTTCTATGTTCTGCACTTTTACTCCATAGTGTGCCCATACCAGCTCTTCTTCAAATTCACGGAGCATACCTTTGAGTTTCTGAATATCAGGAGGGTTTTTCTCACCACTGTAACTTGATTTTAATAACTCAATATTCTTTTCTATCTGAGCTCTCAGGTCTTCCTTAGATTTTATGCCATATATCTCAACCATTACTCTGGTAATTCTGTGGCAGACTCCCCTGAGCTTTCCTCTCTCATCTCTGGCAGCAATTTTATCAAGATAATGGCTAACATCCTTATCGAACTTATACTTGAATCCCTGATCGAAGAAATCCGGGTATTCAAGCATCTGGATCTTATTTTTTTTTATTAGCACTAATGTCTCCTGCAAAAGGCTCTGCAATAAAATATTAGTAACTGCAGTAAAACCAGATGTTAATACTGAGAAGTAAAATTTATTTGATTGAATACGAAGCTGAGGGATAATACACGGAAAAATACCCAGCATTATGTCATCATGATGAGGACCGGTATGAAGAAATGTCTGTTCACTCTCCTTTCTTACACCTATTTCAATTTTCTTTATGGTTGCCTGAATAACTTCATTCACTCTATCCAGACTAAGGTTTGGGATCAGTGAACAATACTTATCATTTTTCAAATCTTCCAAAACAAGTTTATGTGCGTATTTATCAATTCTCTGACAGAGATCAAATATTGCTTTTTCTGTCTTCTCAAATTTCCAGTCTCCCTCCCTGTAATACTTTTCAATACTGTCATGAAGTTGAACTGAAGCACCTTCGGTAAGATAGAATCGTGCATTTCGCTGTCGCTGAAGGACGGTAGCCGGGTAGAGGTTATCCGGAGTATTTTCTAGTGCATTCCTTACTACTGCTGCTTTTGCTTCGCCTGCTGCAAAAAGGATAGTAACTCCTTCTTTGTTATAAGTTATTGTTCCCAGACCAATTGTAATTACCAGCCTCTGCCTTGAAATTTCAATACCTCCAAGATCGCCGGCTGCAGCAGCCTGAGTTTCAAAGTTTGTTGCTGTTAATCTGGTAGTTGAATTATGGTCACTTCCCCTGGTATTAAATGCTATATGCCCGTCGGGTCCCATTCCGCCGAGAAAAAAGCCTATTCCTCCAAGTTCCCTGATCTGGTTCTCATAGTTCGAACACCAGTTGTCGATTTTAAAAAGGGAGGCCTGCTGGGCTTTTTCAGTCTGCGATATTGCTTCCCTGTTCCTTAGTGTGAGGTCTATTTTGTTATCAGGAAAAATCTCTGAATAGTGTTTACTTTTATATAGAGGTATTTCATCGGCGTTTATGAGCAAGGCTTTTGCCGGATCGAGGTGAAAGTCTTGTATATAGTATTTCTTCACATAATCATAGAAGCTATTGTGCTGCAAAGGATTAATAGGATAAAATTCATCAATCTGAACAAAATGCAATCCTTGTAATGATGGTTTCTTAGAGAGTGACAATCCATTCTTCTCCATCAGATGCTGAATCTCCTTCTTGTCCCAGCCTGAGAGTAGCTTTTCTGTCCATTTTATAAAATACTCAGGAGTTTTTCCTGTAGGCAGACTGATTACCCCATCAGGGTTTTCAGAAACCCATTCAAGGAATCGCAGTGAAGTAAGTAATCCCAGATCCGGAAAATTTTTAACAACCAGATAAGGTATTTTAGTGGAATACCCTGTCCTTCCTGATTGATTGAAAAATACCTGTTCTACTTTGGATAATTCACTGATATTCATGATTTCTAATGTTTTGCAATAAAATAGTTACTTAGCCACTTTAACTCCGAATCCAGGATTTATTTTCAGGAACTTAATAGCAATAATTCCCGGAATGGAGCAAATAATAACATAAATAAAGAAATGCTGATACCCCAGCAGCTCCTTCATTTCGCCTGAAATCATCCCCGGAAGCATCATTCCAAGCGCCATTAAGGAGGTTCCAATTGCATATTCTGCTGTCTTGTACTTACTTTCACCAACGTAATGCAGCATGAAAAGCATATAAGCAGTGAATCCGAACCCATATCCAAATTGTTCCAGCGCTATTGCCAGATAGATAAGAAAATCACCAGGCATCGGTTGAGTGTATGAAAGGTACACATATACACTTATAGGAACATTCATACAAAAAGCCATAATCCAGATCAGCCTTTTGAGACCATATTTTGCAGCAGCAATTCCACCTGTAATACCGCCGAGTGTGAGACAAACAACTCCGACAGTTCCGTAAACAATTCCATATTGTGCTGATGACATTCCAAGACCACCGC
>JANNKF010000143.1:0-16887 GCA_031396165.1 Bacteroidales bacterium
GTGCCGCATTTATCTTATAAAGAATTCCAAATGGCAATTTGACATCAGCATATAAGTTTGCCAGCATACGCTGCTGAACAAAGTTATTCATACCTTCTTCCAGTCTTTCTACCGGGTTCATGAAGTTATTATGACCAGCTGTCCTTAACCAAGCATTACCCCATCTACCGTCCTGAATTTTAACAGGATAAATTGGCAGACTTCGATATACACCCTGCCAGTAAGATCCCATACCATTCCATGGTTCATTATATTTTCTGTAAACGCCTGAAATTCTCCCTCCTAATGAAAGGAATTTATTTATATCAACCTTGGCATTTAATCCCATTGAATATTTTTGACCCTTTATGTTTTTTAATATACCCTCCTGATCAAGATAACCTAATGTTAAGGCAATATTATGATTTGATCCTCCTCCTGAAACAGTAAGATTATGCTCAGCCATCTTCCCGTCGCGCAGGATCATATCGAAATAGTTGGATTGAGGATATGTATAAGGATCAGTAGCCATCCCATTAGCATATTCATCTATATTTGCCTGGGTGTACTCAATGGCTTTACCTTCATTAATCAATGCCTGATTCTTGTAATTCATATATGTAATAGGATTCCATTCAATATCAGGAAGATATGTTGGCTGTTCAAGTCCATAGTAAGTGTTGTAATTAACTGTGAACGCCTGATTCCTTTTTCCTTTTTTAGTTGTTATCAATATAACCCCATTCGCAGCCCTGGATCCATAAACAGCCGTGGAAGCAGCATCTTTTAATACCGAAATATTTTCAATTTCATTAGGGTTAACATCCAGAAGGCTATATGCAATTCCATCTACCAGAACAAGTGGATTATTATCATTAAGAGTTCCGATTCCCCTTATTCGTATAGTGGCTGCATCCTTTCCTGGTTGTCCTCCGGCCTGATTCACATAAAGACCGCTCATTCCCTGAACAGCCTGTGAGACATTTGTCATAGGACGGTTCTCTATTTTCTTTGCATCAATTGTTGATATTGCTCCGGTAAGATTTACTTTTTTCTGAGTACCATAACCGATGACAACCACTTCATCAAGACCTGTCAGCTCTTCTGCCAGGGTAACATCGATGGATGTTTTGCCAACGGCCAGAATTTCCTGACTTACACAACCAATAAATGAGAAAATTAATGTCGGATTGCTTTCTGATACAGGTAGTGAGTACTGTCCGTTCGCATCAGTTATTGCTCCCAGGGTTGTACCTTTAACCTGCACGTTAACACCTGGCATTGGATCTCCGGATTGTCTGTCAAATACTTTACCGGTTATTTTCTGCTGAGGAACTTCACTGATTACAGATGCAATCTTTATGCTCTCTTCCAGAGGTTCTGTGGTTAATAATATTTTTCTGTCGAGAATTGTATAATTAACGTTGGTCCCAATGAAAAGCTCAGCCAGGATTCCTTCAATTAGTTTATTCTCAACCTGGACATTGACCATCCGGCTGACATCTATCTGCTTTTGGTTAAAAATGAAATAGAATTCACTTTGCTTTTCTATTTCGTCCATCACCTTTTCAAGTGATGTATTCTCCATGTCAAGCGAGACCTTTGCTACCTGTGAATAGGTATCTGTTGCAAAGACAGTGGAAACACTGAGTGCAACAATAAGGAATGCAATTTTAAGTTCCATGATTAGTTTTTTTAGGGCTGGGTGGAAATTTACCCATAAATCAAAATTTTTCTTCATAACTTTGAAAAGTTTTTAGTTAGGTTATTTGTAAAGAGTAACTTAGCATTACCAACAGGGAAGCGGGTCCAACGCTTTCCTGTTTTGCTTTAAGTAGGGTTAATCCATCGGCACAATTTTAAAAAGTTTACCTGTCATTATCAGTTCCTTCCCAGAGAAATTACAACTCTCTTTTTTGTATAAGTTTCATCAGGTTTAAGATTGCTGTTTTCAATTTTATAATCAATTGCCAAACTGCGCTTTAGCATGTCCAACACCTCCTCAAGTCCTTCATCAATGAATGTTGCCCTTAACCTTAGGTCTTCATTCTGTGAACCTTTTACTTCAACATCAACATTGTACCAGCGAGCCAGTCTTCTGGCTATAACATCCAACGGATCATTTCTGAATACAAGTTTTCCTTCAGTCCATGCCAGGTACTTCTTCGGTTCAACTTCTTCAACCGACATTTCTTTTTTCTCCCTGTTAAAAACAATCAGATCATTTGGATTCATAATGCGGGAGTTGATCATTTCTCTGTCGTTGAGTTCAATGGTCCCTTCCTCAAGAACGATCTCAATATTTTTCTCATTATCGTAAGATGCTATATTAAATCTGGTGCCTAATACTTTTACAATTAGCTCGTTAGTGTTTACTTTAAATGGTCTCATTTTGTCAGCAACAACGTCAAAAAATGCTTCCCCATTCAGAGCAACCTGTCTGTTAGTATTAAAATTGCCATTGTATTTAACACTTGAATTACTGTTAAGCCATCCGGTTGTACCATCAGGAAGACTGAACTGAGCCCTTGTCCAGGCTGGTGCCTTGATCTCTACCCACGTTTCTTTTCCCAAATTATGGTTTAAATAGCCCCTCATTCCCCAGAAAACAGAAAGAGGTAAAATTATTATAGCCGCAATCCTGAAACACCACTTCAAAATTTTTGAAGCCCCTCTGGTCCTTTTGGCAGCAGCTTTGGCATTTATTTCAAAATGAATTCTGTCAAGAATGTGGTCAAGATCTTTCTCTTCCACATCTTTGACAAGAATCCCATCAAACTGAGTTGATAAATAATCCTCTAACTCTTTAATATGATCATTTTTGCTCAGAACTTCTGCAGTATAGATTGCATCTGATTCAGAATAATCTCCCCTGAAAAAGTTTCTTAATTTCTCGCCATCAAATAAGGATCCTGTCATATAATTAAATTTCTCTATCTGTAAATCTACTGATAATCAGTTCGATTCAGACTGTTTTTATATTTAATTTTTAAAAACTAAAAAGCAGTTCTTACACTAATAAGAACTGCTAATTACGTGGCAAGTAACTCTGAATAACTAATAGATTTATTTAAACCCATCTTTTCATGATCGTCTAACTTAAAGTAATATCCTTATCTATCAATTTACACCTATCTCCAACTGAAAAAAAAGATAAAAAATATCAGATGCTTAAAAGATGAATAAGATAAAAAATAAAAGTGTCGGGATTTCCTCCTTATTCAGATTTCTTCTTATGAACTTCAGGGCATCAGTTAACTGATTTTCAACAGTTTTATGACTTATTTTAAGTTCTTCAGCTATTTCTCTGATACTCAGTCCATCAAATCTGCTTTTTATAAAGATCTGTTTTCTTTTTTCCGGCAACTGATTGACTAGTGAGGTTACATAATTAAGTAATGAATTATATGAAATCTGCTCAGAAGTCCTGATGTCGGAATCATCATTGGTATTAAATCTCAGGTATTCAGCAATCTGTGCTTTTGTTCTGAAGTGTTTTCTTATAATATTGAAGGCAATTGTGAAGAGATACGATTTAAATGAAAGTTCATTCTTGAGCCCTGCCCTCTTTTCCCAGATAATTGTAAAAACCTCCTGAATTAATTCTTCAGCCTCTACATCCGACTTCAGGTAACCTAAAGCAAAATGGTATAACCTGCCTGCATAAGCCCTGAATAAAGAATTAAATGCCAGAATATTTCCTTCTGACAAACTCTTTACCAAACGAGATTCATTCTCAATTTGTTTATTTATCACTTACCTGGCTTATTAATTTATGTCCGCCCAATACACTCTTAGAAGCACAAGTTAAGAATTTTTAAAATCATTAAAAGCAAATCGCCGGATCATAAAAGTTAATAACCCTTAATGTCCGGCGAAATGCTCAGTAAGTTAACTGGTTTAAACAACCGGCAGTTTCCATGGCTCCCTGTAATTTGGAGTCAGAAAACTATTTGCATCTGCATCATTTGTAAATTTCGTACCGTCCCATACAAGTTTTTTACCTGTACGATAGGCTATATTTCCCAGTGCTGAAAACTTCGCAATGTGAGCAGCAATATCAGGATTTGCATTTGTTTTGAAATTTCTTTTACTCATGCATTCCAGATGATTTTTAACATGGTTTTTAAGTCCTTCGCCTGTTCCTTTTACCCATGGAACAGCTTCCATTCTTGTGACTCCGTTTACAACCTCAGGGATTACTTCCCATCCACCGCGGTCAACAACCAGGGTTCCATTCTCACCAACAAAACCTAAAACAGCATTTCTTTTATATCCGCCGTCATTTATGCCTATTGCATGATCCCACATAACATTAAATCCATCGAACTCATAAATGGTCTGCAGACTATCCGGTGTTTCACAGGCATCATCGGGATAACCATACTTACCACCCATTGCCATTATTGATTTGGGTGCTGTTACATTCATGCCGAACAAAGCAAAATCAAGAAGGTGCACACCCCAATCGGTCATCAGACCTCCTGCATAATCCCAGAACCAACGGAATGTAAAGTGGTAACGATTCAGATTAAACGGACGTTTTGGGGAGGGTCCGAGCCACATGTCATAATCTACTCCTGCCGGTGCATCCATATCAGGTTGAACAGGAATTGAAGTATTCCAGCCCTGGTATGAATAGACTCTGACCAGTCTTATTTTTCCAAGTTTTCCTGTGTTTATAAAATCAACAGCATTAAGCCAGTGAGGATCACTTCTTTGCCACTGACCAACCTGTACAACACTTTTATATTTCTGTGCAGCTTTCACCATCAGGTTACACTCTTCAATTGTTCTCCCGATTGGTTTCTCACAGTAAACATCCTTACCAGCTTCACAGGCAGCAATCATCTGAAGACAATGCCAATGGTCGGGGGTTCCGATAATTACCAGGTTAATATCTTTATTGTCAATGAGTTTACGCCAGTCTTTATAAAGGTTTGCAGGTTTTTTCCCCCTGATTTTCTCTACATCAGCAGCTCTGCGGTTGAGAACTTCGTCATCAATATCGCATAGCGCCAGACATTCCACCTGTGGATGTTTAAGAAACTCGCTCAGATCGGCAAAACCCATCCCGTTACAACCAATCAGTCCGACATTAATCCTGTCGGAGGGAGCACAACCCGATAAAGCGCCTGACAGAGCAGGAACAAGTCCTAATCCTGCAGTCGTGATTGCAGTGTTTCTGATGAATATTCTTCTTGTTGTCATAATAATATATTTCTATTTAACTGAAAATCTATAAATTGTTGTTGACTTCAACGTTTCACCTGGATTTATTATTGTGGAAGGAAATTCCGGATGATTGGGACTATCAGGATAGTGACCCGATTCTAGACAAAGAGCTGATCTGAAATTTAAAGGTTTTCCGCCATGGCCTTTCTTGGTACCATCAAGGAAGTTGCCAGTATAGAGCTGCATTCCGGGCTGGTCAGTAATGACCTCAAGAATACGTCCATTGCCGGATTCATATAAAATAACATCAACTTCTTCCTTATTATCAAGAATATAGTTATGATCATAACCTTTTCCAAGGATCAGCTGTTCATAGTCCAGTTCTATTCTTTCACCAATTGTGTGAGGAACCGTAAAATCAAATGGTGTTCCGGCAACCTGTCGGATTTCACCGGTAGGGATCATTACCGAGTCAACCGGAGTGAAAGAAGAAGCTTTCAGAATCAGTATATGTGAAAGAATATCATAATCATTTATTCCATTCAAATTGAAATATGCATGGTTCGTAAGATTTACAATAGTTTTCTTGTCAGTGGTCCAGGTATAATCCATTACTATTTCATTGTTCTCTGTCCAGGTAAAGACAACGGAAGCCGTTACAGTTCCCGGAAAACCCATTTCCATATCGGGGCTGACATATGAGAATTTAACAGAAGATCCATTTGTTCCCTTGAGCACTTCTGTATCCCAAACAACACTATGCCAGCCTTTTGGACCACCATGCAGGGTATTTGGACCATTATTTTTCGGAGTGTCATACTCCACACCATCAATTGAAAATTTTCCTTTGGCTATCCTGTTTGCATATCTGCCTACCGTTGAGCCAAATGACATATCCCCATTAATTGTCTCTTCAAAAGTGTCATAACCAATTGTAATATTGTCTTTTTTACCGTTTCTGTCAGGAACCTCGATCCAGGTAATTTTAGCTCCGAAATTGGTAAGCCTGATAACGTTACCTGCGCTGTTTGTAAGAGTAAGAAGATACACTTCCTTTCCATCGTGCGTTCCGAATAGATCTTTTTTAACCATTGTTTTACTTTTTGAAGCCTGGTTGCATGATATTGTCATCAGAACAACCAATGCCAGTGATAACGTTAGAATTTTTTTCATATTGCGAAGTTATGTTTGCGCTAAATTAATAAAAAAACTAAACGTTCAATTTATTTATATCACTTTGCCTTATTCGCCTCCCCCATCTTATGAAAAAGTATTGGGTAATCAAAATACTATCAAGACATTAACTCCTCTCTTTCAGGAGAGGGGTTGGGGTGAGGTAAATCATTTGAATAGAGCTTCAATCGCCCCTGCCAGATACGCTGCAGGTGCATTCCAGTTGATTGCTATCTCATTAGAAGCATAGGAACAGACATCGTCGGTGAATGATTCATCGGGAATACTGGAAGTGTATGTTGTACACTTATCCTGTTTCCCCGGATTTGGCCCTCCGGCAATTAGCCCCGGAACCGGTTCAGGAATCCCATCAGCCTCAGACTGACGATGATGGGGGAACATTGGTGTTTTGTCTCCTACACCTGTTACGAAGGAATATCCTGTTGCATTTCTTCCCATTATATAGTCAAGGTTTCCAAGAGCAAAATCCAGATACTTCCTGTTTCCTGTAAGCTTAAAGACATTGATCAGTAAAATACCCTGATTTGCTGCAACCGAGTTACTTCCCCATGCAAAATCTCTTGCTGTCTTTCCCATAACAGTTCTGTAAGAACGTCCGGAAATACCTTCAGCCATCCTATCAGCAGCTTTTATTAATCTCTCTTTAATTACCGGAAAATCTTTCATTGCCCCCTCAGACAGTTTCTTTTCAAACCGTACAAGGGTATAATATCCTAACAACCTTACATTACCCCATGATGGCAAAGGCATGAGAGTATCAGGAACCATGTTTTGTGCCGTGTAATAACTTGTTTTTTTTGTGGTTACATATAATTCTGCAGCAGCCCAGATGAATTCGTCAGTAAAGTTGGAATCTCCATAACCACCGGTGTTAACAACAGGAGTAAATTCACGGTTCATCTTATTTTGATCATATGCAACTTTTGGATTTTTCTGAGCCCAGAGCCATGCCTTCTCAGCAGATCGTATACAGGAATCGGAAAGACCTGGAAAAGCTATTTTAAAATTTCCATAGATCCTTGCCGACTGAGCCATAACTGCTGCAAAGTCGAGCGTCGCTGCTGTTCCTTTAGGGACTACATATCGTGGTGTAGCACAAACTGATGGCATTACCATTCCATCGAAATTGGCATTGGTAACCTTATTATAAACACCCCCGTCTGCAGGGTCCTGCATTGTTAACATCCAGCGAAGGTTCCATGCAATCTCATTAAGAAGATCCGGGGCCCGATCACTGCTTTCGGGTATATTCAGATTCAGGGTATCAAAATATGAGGGGAAATCCTCATAAAGAGATAGTAAGGTTCCCATCGTTATCCCACTGTTCACAATGTATTTATTGTAATCACCCGCATCGTACCAACCTTTTGGTGAAGGGATGATTGTTCCGGCCGGTCGTCCCGGAGATGCTGCTGCAGGATGAATTAATACCTGTGTATCGGGATGGCCTTCTGCCCTGCTCCATTTTCCGGCATATTCAGGTAGCAATGGTGTCGACATCCTCTGGAAATAAAATCCTTTTATAAGCGCTTTTGTAAGCCCGCAAAATACCTTTGGCTTTATTTCAAACTGATATGAATCACCAAGTCCTGAAACAGTTACCTTATAGATACCGGGATTTGTGACCTGTGAAAAATCTGCGATCCATGTTAGTTTCGGGGAGAAGGAGGATTTATTGGGCCCTGTAAGTGCAGATTTATAAACTATCTCCCCGGAAGGAACAGAAACAACGGTAAAATCTTTACTGAGATCCTCTGTAATAACTGCAATCTTTTGAGATTCAGGATAAAACCCAACCTGGTTGAGTCTGATTTTTAATGAAGCATCCTGTGCCGTTAAAAATGACGGCAAGGATATGCAGATAAAAAGGATTAGAAATATTTTAAGCATATGATTCAATTATTACTGCAATTTTAAAATGTAACTGAACGTTGTAGGTGTTGCATAAACTACATACTGAGGCAATGGTCTCGGTCCGCAACCTGCTGTTCCCACTCCGAGTGTCTGATGACTTATTGTGAATACAGTAGCACTACTCTGAGGAAGATCAATACGGTACTCAACTTTATCCATCTCTTCGTCGCTGAATGGCAGCATAGAAACCTGCAGAAGAGTATTTACTGATTGGGCCATAATTCCGGTTCCTGATGCAGAAACAACTTTTGCCCAACGGATATCCTCATGATTACCGCATTCCATAGGTTTTTCATAGGGTGTAAGCTGATCTTTTACACTGCTTTTGTAAATCCCTGCATCGAAACCGCGCTTTCTGTCGGCATAGTTCTCCATTGGTCCACGGCCAAAGTATGAAGCCTGATCGAGCTTCTTATCGAGCAAAAGTCTTACCCCCATCCTTGCAACTACCTGTTTCGGATCGCTGCTGTTAACCATATTTTCAGCAAGAATTGAACCATCGCCCGATACAGTATAAACTACATCATGATTTACAGTGAAGTTATTTTTACCGGTGCCAAGCAATTTTACAATAATTGCCACTGTGGCTGGTGATTTCTGCTCAACACTTATGGACTGAGTGGTCCATGCCAGATCACGAAGACCGGAAGTAACCCAGCTTCTGTCGGCCCACATGTCGTCATTCCTGTGAGGTGCACGCCACAGATGAAGTCTTGGACCGCCGTTTTTCAACAACATCTCTACACCATTCTTTTCTAGTGATGTGAATGTGCCTGAAATTTTATCGAAGACGACGGTAAATCCTGAACCTTTGATCGTTACATCAGTCTGACCAGGTATGAGCGTAACGGGATTCATGTTAATTTCGGGTGCAGCAGCAAGTGATTCAACCGGAAGTATGAACTGCTCAGAAACAACTTCAAAACCCTTTTTAGCCCAAAGCTGTTCTTCTGCCAGTGCAAATGAGATCCGCAGGAAATATTCTGATCCTCCTTTTATATTAGCAATTTTAAAAGGGATCGATACAATTGCTTCTTTTCCCGGAGCAATGTCAGGAATTTTAAGATCACCATGTGAAAGTTCATTTCCGTTTTCAGAAAGGGTCCAGGTTGCAGTGAAACCACTGAGATTAACAAACTGGTATTTATTATGAATAAGGAACTGACCTTTTGCCAGATCCTCTCCGGTTACTTTAATCCACTGGTAGGCCTTCTTCATTTCAGGATAGTGAGGTTTGAGAGAACGGTCTGATGCCACTACTCCTTTATGTATGAAGTATTTATCGTTAGGAAATTCACCAAATCCGCCGCCATAGGCAATTATCGAATGGTTCGGATCGCGCTTGTTATAAATCCCCTGGTCCTGCCATTCCCATATTGCACCACCAAGGACTGTTTCGTATTTATCAAAAACATCATTGTATTCACCAATCGCTCCCATTGAGTTGAACATTGCATGCGCATATTCGCAAAGGAAGAATGGTTTCTTATATGCAGTGTCGGTGGCAATTTTCTCAACCTCTGCAACACCGGTGTACATCCGGCTATCGAGATCTGCCGGATTGTTTTTCCCGATGCCGAATCCTTCGTAATGAACCGGACGGGTATTGTCGATTGCTTTAATTGTGGACATGGCTGCTCTGAAGTTTGATCCGCCTCTTCCGTTCTCATTTCCAAGCGACCAGATAATTATAGAAGCATGATTCTTGAAGTTCTCAGTGTTTGCCACATTCCTGTCGATGATAGCGCTTTTCATTCTCGGTTCTTCATCAAATCTTCCCATATATCCATGACACTCCACGTTAGCTTCGCCGACCAGGAACATTCCATATTCATCACAAAGTTCATACCAGCGAGGGTCGTCAGAGTAATGTGATGTACGAACCAGGTTGCAGTTTCCCTGCTTTATAAGTTCCAGATCGCGAATCATCTGTGCTTCGGTAACAGCATGTCCCACATCTGGCCAGTTCTCGTGACGGTTGACGCCTTTGAGTTTTACGGGAGTACCATTAACAAGAAATACCCTTCCACGTATTTCTATTTCCCTGAAACCAGTTCTGGCAGAGAGGGTTTCTACTACTTTCTTTCCATTTCCTAATGAAAGTACTATTGTATATAATTTTGGTGTTTCAGCAGTCCATTTCTCCGGGTTTGAAACCTGGAATGCAAGTTTTATTGCAGTTTCAGCACCTGGTTGTAAAGCCGGCACTGTTGCTTCAGCCATTGCAGATGTAACTGTAACTTTTCCATCGTAAAGTGTTGCAGATAACTTAGTTGCCTTTGTTGCTTTAGATCCGAAATTTTTAACTTTGGCGGTTACCTCAACTGTGGCATTTTTGTATTGTTCATCAAGATCTGTCTTAATAAAGAAATCACGAATATGCTGCTGCGGTGCACTCCAGAGTGTCACGCTACGGAAGATACCGCTGAGACGCCACATATCCTGATCTTCGAGCCAGGTACCGGAAGTAAATCTGTATACTTCCACGGCGACCATATTTTTACCCGGTTTTACGTATTTGGTAACATCAAATTCTGCTGCATTACGGCTGTTAACGCTAAATCCTACCTTGGTTCCGTTTATCCACAGAAAAAAGCCCGCATCGACACCATCGAATGTCAGGAAGATCTTACGCCCATCCCATTCGGCAGGGAGGTCAAAATCGCGGCGGTAGCTTCCTACAGGATTTCTTTCCTCATATGCAGTGAATGTTTTAGGGGGCATGCTCATTATATTGGGGAAATCTTTCCTGATTATATAACCAAGATTCCTGTAATAAGGAGTGCCGTAGCCAAGCACCTGCCAGTTTGAAGGAACAGGGATCTCTTTCCATGCAGAGACATTAAATTCAGGTTTGTAAAAATCAACAGGACGCATTTGGGGCCAGGCAACCCAGTTGAATTTCCATGTTCCATTAAGACTTCTGGCATAGGTTGAAGCATGTCTGTTTGCAGTAAGAGCCTCGCTTAGTGATGCATACGGCATCAATGTAGCATGCGCAGGTTCTTTATTAATTCCAAGAAGCTCAGGATCCTGAATTTCTGCAGGTACAGGAGCGCCGCCCAGTGAATCTTTGGGTGAAGTGTACTGTGCAAATCCTGAGTTGTTCAGAAGGAGAAGAAGAAGTGTACAAACAACACTTAATTTAAGAATTTTCATATTGACTGTTAATTAGTTAATTATAATAGGTTTGTGATTCGTATCAAGTTAAGTTATGATAAAGTTAAGTATGCGTAAAGAAGGGTCGCGACTCTTCCTTACACATCATTGTTTTTTGATCCAGACGATTGACCCGCCATCTTTGTTATCCGGACCGGGTTTATCCGTTGCATGTATTGCGTTACGGTTATTGCGGGCATAATTTGGTATAGCAACCAGTGGAGTTCCATCGTCCCATTTGCCGTTGATCGTCATAACACCGTTTAGCAGATCGGCCTTCCATTCAAGAGACAATGGACCGGTGCCAATATATTTATCAATATCCGGCTGGTCAGCTCTCTCTACATTATAGACCAGTGGCCCGTAACGAAGCGCTATTCTGCCCCTGTCTGCTTTAATTCTTTCATCAGCGGTAACAGTCTGAATTTCCATTGGAAGAATTAGATCAACCTTATCTCCTTTTTTCCAGGTGCGTCTGATTACTGCATAACCATTTTCAATCTGAGGTTTTATACTTTTTCCATTGACAGTAAGAGACTTAAGCCCTGACACTTCCGGCACCGGTTTGTATAAAGTACTTCCTGTCCGGTTTGGAACTCTGACAAACACTGTGAACTCTTTTGATTGCTCCGGATTTACTGTAATTGAAATATTCCCACTCCACGGATAGTCTGTTTTCTGCACCATCTCAATATTTGTGCCGGCCACTTTCTCAACTTTTATTGTACTGCCAATGAAGAGGTTCACATATAATCCTTTATTGCCTTTTACATACGTCCAGGTAGGAATCATCAGAAGTGTTCGCGGAATATTACCTACGCAACATGGACAAATATGCCAGGAATACCTTGATTGTGAGGATGCTAGTTCATTATCATAATAAAAGTTCTTTCCATCGAGATCGAGAGAACCGAGAAGTGCATTATAAATTGTCTCTTCGTACAGGTCAGCATATTTTGCATCGTTATATGCAATATTCATCTTATACTGAAAAAAGATAAGTCCGCAGCTTGAGCATGCCTCACAATAGGCATTGTTACCTAAAGAATAATCATCGCCGAAACCTTCTGCTGTCTCACCGCTGCCAACTCCACCTGTTATATAGTACTTTTTATTTACAAGGTTATCCCACAGAGACATAACGGCACTCTGATAATCCGTATCTCCTGTTTCTGCTGCTATATCAGCCATTGCAGAATAGCTGTAAACAGCCCTCACTGCATGCCCCACAGCCTCATATTGCTGCTGCACGGGCACATGGCTCTGATCGTATTCGCTGCCATTTTTGCGACTATCAAGCATAAATTTTGAGAGAGCTACGTAATTATCTCCATGCCCACTACCTTCCATATCGTTTACAAACCTTCCGAAACGAACCAGAGCCTGTTCCATCTCCTGATGACCATCGTACCATTCCTTCTTTCCGGGACCAATATTTTTTACCCAGCAATCTGCAAGTTTTTTTGCGGCATCATAAAGCCTTTTGTCTTTCCCTTCCGTAAGAGTATAATGATTTATGGCAGACTCAATAAAATAGCCGGCTACATAACCTTCATGATTTCCCCTGGTGCGTGGTTCCCATTTTCCTTTCCAACGTGTTGTATCACGAAGTGTAAAAGCTGTCTGAAGATAACCATCGGGTTCCTGAGCAGCAAGAATTATGGGGATCCACTTTTCAATTGTTTTTTTCATTCTCTCCTGTGCAGAAATAATCTCCTTATCACCCTGAGGATCAACCATCAGAGCAATGCTCATAGCCTCAATTGTCTGGTGCACCCAGGCATTCGAGAAAACATACCCGAGATGTTTACCATGAGGTTCTCCACGAAGAGCCTTGCCTGCTTCAATAAAATTATCAAGTCCGCCTTCTCCAAGTTTCAGATCTGTTCTTTCAATCTGATCAATGCACCATGGGATCCAGTTCACAATCATGGACTTAGCCCTGTCGTTCCATAAAGGACTGTCAATTTTATATCGTTTGGTGTATACAACATCAAGCCTCTCAGCAGGAGGTGGTTGCATGACTTTGACCTTTAATGTTGAAGATGAAGTCAGATCCCCTTCTGTAACCGTCAGTCCAAGAGTGAATTCCCCGTTTGCAGAAAAAGTGGCTGTTGTTTTTAGTGAACCGGCATCGGAAAAGGTTACATTTCCGGGACCTGAAATTTTACTCCATGATGTTTTGTTCACCGGAGTAACTGATTTAACTTCACCCGACAGATAAGTTTTACCTCCTGACATCACAGAGCGGTCTACCCCGGCACTAACAACCGGAGGATGATTTGGTGAATTTTCTTCCTGGAAAACCATCCATTCAAGCAAAGTACCTGTAAATCTTTCAACTGAGTCCAGTTCGAGCCTGAGTTTAGTTGTTTTTACCTGATCAAATCTGGTAATATTAAAGAGTTTGCTTTCAAGTCCCAGTCCGACAGAATTTTTAACAGAAACAAAATTACTCCCATCCCAGAATTTCACTCTGTATACTTGCGGGAGTCTGGCTGTGTTCTCATAATTCCACCAGAAAACAGCGATTTCCTTTGTTGTAACCGGCTGAATCCAGTCATACTGAACCCACTGACTGGAAAGCCGTTGCGGAGGCCTGTTCCCTCCCTGTCTCATTCCACCGGTATTTACGGGCATAATTCCGTCATTCAGTGAAGTCATAGGAGCTCCTGAACGCGAAGATCCTGAAGCAGTTGCGACAATTGCGAGATTTTTACCTGCAGGAATGGGTATAATACTCTGACCATTCAAAGATGAAAATGTAACAAATGTTACAAATAATGCAGAAATCAATCGTGGTACAATATTGTTTTTCATTTAATTATAGAATTTCCAGTAGGGATCGGTCGCGACCGATCCCTACATTATTAATTATTCAACTATCCACTCATATATGCCACTGGCGAACTCTTTATTGAGCTTAACTTTTATTTTAACAGCAGTTGCCCTAACTGGTTTGAATTCAATTGAATCCCAGGCATCCCTGGTTATCTTATATTTTGTTTTTGCTTTAACCGGTGCCCAGATATTTCCGCTCAGATACAGGATCTCCCACTCATCAGGAACACGACAACCCCCACCGGGACTGTCATCGAACCAGTAAACTTTTGTCTTTGAGATGGTTTCAGGTTTTTCAAAATCATACTCAATCCACTCCCATGTATTCTTTTCGGGCCACCAGTGATAATATGAAACAGAATGGTCGTTGGAATGAGCCGGCCCGATTTGATCATTCACAGCACCAAGGTCCCTGGTTAATCGGCTGGACCTGACTATACTCCTGTTGGCAATTGTAGGTGCAGGTAAGGGGTGAGATACTCCGGGAGTAGAAGGCAGCCAAACCATCATCTGGCCTGGTCCCCGGTTATTCCATAAAGCATATGGAATTAAGGTAACAGTCTCTTCATCAAGAAGTTCTATCTTTCCATCAAGGGTTCTTTTTGTTTTATTCCCTGTTGTTTTTATCACCTGAGTTCCATCAAGAAGTGACGGTACATACTCAGATGTAATTGCAGCATCCTTATTAATCATCAGGCTGAGAACCTTTCCTTCGCTATTGTCAGGCCATTCGGCACAATAGATAACCGGTCCTCTCTGAAAGGCGATCTTGTCAATGTCTTCCTTAATTCTATTGTCTGCCATAACCTTGCGGACAGGCATTGGAATATCGATCGCAACCTTATCGCCCTTATCCCATTTTCTTGAGATAACTGCATATCCTTCAGTAAGAGCAGAGATCTCAACCGGTTCCCCGTTAACTGAGATCTTCACCGAATCGCTGTTCTGATCAGTAAACTTATAAAGCCCGCCCGGCAGTGCCTCATTCTGAGCCCATCCGGGGATCCTTATCTTAAGGTCAAACTTACCGGAGCTCTCAGGGTTTATGGTAATCTCGACTTTTCCATCCCATGGAAAATCAGCCTTTTGTGAAACAGCTACCTTTTTCTTTCCCATTGTAATGCCGGCATCGTTGGAAATGAAAAGATTGACATATAACTCATTCTCCGTTACCGCATAAATATACCCTGGAATTGCAGGAACGAACCTTGCTACATTTGAGGGGCAGCATGCACATCCGAACCAGGCCTGCCGTTGATGTTGACCATCGGATTCCAACGGATTGGGATAGAAAAACCTGTCGCCAGACAGAGAGACACCTGAAAGCATTGAGTTATAAAGCGTTTTTTCAAGAATGTCTATATATTTTGTCTGACCATGTAGCAGAAATAGTCTCTCATTGGTAAAAATGTTACCTATTGAAGCACATGTTTCACAGTAGGCAGACATGTTAGGAAGAACAAAAGGGTCGGCAAAACCTTCATTGCCACCGGTAGCGCCAATTCCTCCAGTGAGGTAGATCTTTCTGTAAACAATATCCTCCCAGATCTTTGTGATTGCATTCAGATAGGCTTCATCCTTTTCGATAGCTGCTATATCTGCCATTCCTGAATACATGTAAGTAGCCCTAACAGAATGGCCCACAGCTTCTGTCTGGTCAATAACTTTTTTATGAGCCTGGTTATATTGCTCCCCCTTTGGGCCACGTAGGTCAAGGAAAAACCTGGCAAGATCGAGATACTTTTTCTCCCCGGTAGCCCTGTAAAGTTTTACAAGACCCATTTCAATCACCTGATGGCCCGGATAGACAGTTTCCCTGTCCCAGCCAAAATCCTTATTGACAAGATCGGCCGATTTAATGGCAATATCGAGAAGTGTTCTTTTACCTGTGGCCTGATAATGCGCAACAGCTGCTTCATAAAGATGACCGAGATTATATAACTCGTGGCTCAGGATTGAATCGAGACCCCATCTGTCCTTACTTGCCCAATCGTGAAGTCCGGCGCCACCATGCATCTCTGCAATAGTACGGTTAGTATAGAGATAACCGTCATCTTCCTGGGCGAGGCCTATTTTAACTATGAGACTATCCATATATGCGTCCAGTTTAGGATCAGGGATAGTCTGAAGTGAATAGCTTGCACCTTCAATGATCTTGAACACATCCGAATCGTCGAACGGGTAAATTGTCTGGAATTTGCCTGTGTCGAGACCTCCTGCAATTTCAAAGTTCTTCACTCTTCCGGTAGATTCGCAATAACCAAAGGCAATAGGGATTGTAACAGATGCATTTTTCTTTATTCGGGGAGCCCAGAAATTATCTGTAAGCTTCACATCAGTAAACGGAACGGGTTGAATAGGATAATCGGCACCTGTTGAAGGCGCTGTGCCACATCCTGGAATTAATAATAAAATACCGGAAATTGCAAAAGAAAAAATAGCTATTTTTTTCATAATCAAGTATTTATACAAACTACCATCCTGATCTCACCTCACCCCCTAAATCCCCCTCTCCTGAAAGAGAGGGGGACTTGGTGTACGATTTTCAAGTCCTTATCCCGTAAGAAAATGGGACTTAGTGTTCATTTTTTTTTGTCCCTCGCCCCTGGGAGAGGGATTTAGGGT
>JANNKF010000026.1:0-5190 GCA_031396165.1 Bacteroidales bacterium
AGGAATACCCTGGAAAGGAAATTATTCCTCATGGCTTGAACAGAAAGCTAAACGACTGGAGTCTGAGGAAAAGGGCAATGTAAAAAGGCGTAAAATTCTTGAACGGGAACTTGAATGGGTACGAATGTCGCCAAAGGCCCGACATGCCAAGTCAAAGGCCAGGCTGGGGGCATATGAAAACCTTCTGAACCAGGATGTTAAACTGAAGGAGGATAAACTTGAGATCTTCATCCCGAATGGTCCGCGTCTTGGCGATAAGGTGATAGAAGCCAAATCTGTTACAAAATCTTTCGATAACAAAGTGCTTTTTGAGGATCTGGAGTTCAGTCTCCCTCCAAACGGAATAGTTGGTGTAATAGGGCCTAACGGTGCCGGGAAAACAACCCTCTTCAGAATGATCATGGGTCAGGAAGTGGCTGATAAAGGAAGTTTTAAAATAGGGGAAACTGTTACTCTCGGGTATGTTGACCAGGCACATGCCGGGATAGATCCCACAAAGACAGTCTATGAAGTGATATCGGGTGGTCAAAGCGATGTTATGGTGGGGAGCCGGCTTGTTAATGCACGGGCATATGTTGCAAGGTTCAACTTCACTGGTGCAGACCAGGAAAAGAAATGCGGTGTCTTATCAGGAGGAGAAAGAAACCGGCTCCATCTGGCCCTTACTCTTAAGTCCGGCGCAAATGTTTTGCTTCTCGATGAGCCTACAAACGATATAGATGTTAACACTTTAAGGGCACTCGAAGAAGGCCTCGAAAACTTCGCAGGATGTGCAGTGATTATTTCTCACGACAGATGGTTCCTCGACAGGGTTACAACTCACATGATGGCTTTTGAAGGCAATTCGAAGGTTACCTGGTTCGAGGGGAACTATTCCGATTATGAAGAAAGCTATAAGAAAAGAGTTTCGGATACAACTCCGGCAAGAATAAAATATAAGAAACTGGTTTAAAACCTTTGTGTCCCTTGGTGTCTTTGTGTCTTAGTGGCAGAAAAAAACTTGCCACCAAGGCGCAAAGACGCTAAGGATCACCAAGATTAAATTTTAAATAATTTGATAATTCCAAGAAGACATGAATGTAAAGAGTTTCTATAATTCGTTAAGTGTAATAATCACACTTATTCTATTTAATCTATCTGTTTCAGGCTAGATTGGAACAAGATTTCCTTCTGAAAAGAAGATCGTAAAGGATCCGGTGACAGGTACTGAGCTTACATTTCTGACGAGCACTCCTGCTGGTGATTCGAAGATCTATCAAACACATAACCAGTGGACCTCAGATGGTAACTGGGTGATATTCAGATCTAACAGAGTAAGGGGAGAGGCGATGGCTGTAAATGAAAAAACCGGGGTTATTGTTCAGGTTAGTGAGGGTGGATTTACTGGTATGCTGAGTGTTGCCAGGAAATCAATGAAGCTTTATTTCATGCGAAACACTCCCAGGGAACAGGGATCAACAACTCGTGGAGGTGGACCGGTTCAGGTTATTGAAGTAGATCTCGCCAGACTATTTACAGACAGTGAAACCGGAAAATTAAAGGTAGCATCTGAATATCAGAAAGTATGCGGGATTACATCGGCAGAGATGGGAGCAGGTGGTGACATGGCGCTTGACGGCGACGAAGAGGTAGTCTATTTCAGGGTGGGTAAAGACTATTCGGCAAAATATCTCTCTGAAGGAACAAAGATTGAAGCGAATTTCGGGCCAAGGAACATGGGTGCCGGGCCGGCCGGAATTGGAAAAATGAATTTAAAAACCGGTGAATCCGGATTTGTAGTCGCAGTTCCCTTCCAAATAGGGCATATTCAAACAAATCCATGGATCGCAGGTGAGATAGTTTTCTGCTGGGAGACCGGAGGAAAAGCACCGCAACGCACCTGGACAGTTATGGCAGACGGATCAGGATTACGACCACTCTATCCTGAGTCGGAGTACGAATGGGTCACACATGAAGCTGTCATTTCAAAGGATGAGGTTGCAATAGCAATTATGGGACATAGGAAAATTGGAACTCCTGCCCTTCAGGCTGATCCGAAGAACCCGGGTCAGGAAGTTGGATGGGGCCCCTCAGGGACCCGCGAAAAACCAAGCGGTCTGGGTATTGTTAATCTCAGAACCAGGGAAATGACTATTGCAGGGCAGACTCCTTCAGGAAGTGGCTTATGGCATATAAATGGTTCGGCAGATGGCCGCTGGGCTGTAGGAGATGACTTCTCCCGCGGGATCTACCTTATCGACAGGCATACACACGAAATGATACTTCTTTCAACAGGGCATAAGGAATCAGCGTCAGACCACCCTCATCCGACGTTCAATGCAGACGGAACCAGGATTGAGATTCAGTCTGCAATGTTATCGGATGACAATAAGGCCCTTAATATATGTATTATTCCGGTACCCGAAGATTGGCTCAAGAGGAAATATTAATTCTATTTCAGAATTCCTATTGCAATTCCTGCTACAGGTGAAACGCCTGAAAAGTCGACATTAAACCAGTCTTTATATTTCGTGAAGCCTTTTTCATTTGTGTATTCGCATAGCCTGATGTTTCCACCAGCGAAAATATCAAGTGCAAGTACTTTAAACAGAGGGATCTTCATACCGATTACAGCTCCTCCTGCATAAATATTAAGATGCTGAACCACCTGTACATCAACCATTTTATGTACCCCTGGTTCGGTTTCCTGTAATTCCTGCTTAAAACCAGTAATTTTCATATTTCTGAACAGAAACTGAGGTGCTGCATACAAGCCGAGTGGCGCAGTTTTCCTTCCGGGATGATTAGCCAGGAGATAATTCCGGAACTGAATATTAAATCCTCCACCTGACATCACTTCTCCATTATAAGTCTGATATTGATTGGTTGAATTATCAAGGTAAGCAAAACTCTGGTTGGAAAAATAATAGTTTGAAAGACCCCGTGTTGTTGAATAGGTCGCCATTGCGCTCAGGTTAACTGAAAATCTTGTGTTAATGATCCTTTCATAGGAAAGGCAGAATGTACCCTCGAGGAGTCTTATCGGATCGAGCATAATTGCTGAATTGTAAACAGGATAAAATTCAGGTTCTGAGGGGCTTTCCTTTTCATCAATCTCTGCCAGTTTGCTTTCAGTATATTGAACAGGCTTCTGATAATCCCGCAACATTGAGTCCACTTCATTTATTTTTTTAGTTAACTCCTGAGGATCAAAATTGAGCTCTTTAACTTTTGCATTCAGCTCTATAAGTCTGATATCCAACTCTTTAGGCTTAGCCTCCCAGAGTTTCATCTTTGTGTCAAGAAGATCCAGCTTTGAATCGAGCAACTGCAGTTTGATGTCGAGCATCTGTGATTTCTGTGAAATTGAGTCCTGACAATATGAGTCATTTCCCAACACAAAAGTCAGTAATAGTCCAATGATCACCATTGGAAAAGTGAGTCTTGTTTTCATAGCATTAATTTTTTAAATTTAGGTTAGCAATATTCTAATAAAAGGATTTTCAGGTTTACTGAAGCAGAAAGACACAAATATCTTGCCAGTTTTGAAATTACATGATTTTTCCTTTCTTTTGATTAATACTTGTTTATTGATTTATTCTAACGGACATGATAAAAAAATCATTATTTATTTTTTGTTTAATTACTGTAATTATCTTTCTGAGACCTCTGAATTCAGTAGCTCAGGATAAGAACTGGACTCATTTCAGGGGAAGTAATCTTAATGCGATTTCCGCTTCAAAAGATGTACCAGTTAAATGGGATGAAAAAGCAATTAAATGGAAAACAGAGATACACGGGAAGGGCTATTCATCACCGGTTGTATACGAAAATCAGATCTGGGTAACTACAGGAACTGCTGACGGGAAGGAACTCTACTCGGTATGTACTGATTTTCAGACTGGTAAAATAATATACGATATAAAAGTTGTTGTGCCTGATGCTACTATCGGTAAGCATTCAATCAATACATACGCCAGCCCTTCTCCGTGTATTGAAAAAGGATTTGTCTACGTTCACTATGGAAGTCTCGGTACCGCATGTATTAAAACCAGCGACGGGTCAATAGTCTGGAAACGTACCGATCTGAAATGTAAGCATGTTCAGGGACCCGGATCCTCTCCAATAATATACAAAAACCTGCTTATCCTGCACTATGAAGGAACTGATGTAAGGTTCATTATTGCTCTTGACAAAGCAACAGGCAAACAGGTTTGGCGGACTGATCGTCCCGAAGAACCCTATAAGCCATTACCCAATATCGGAACAAAGGCATACGTAACACCGCTCATTATCAAAGTAAAAGGACGGGATCTGTTAATATCAAATGGTTCAGCAGCCTGTTTTGCCTACGATCCGCTTACAGGTGAAGAGGTGTGGCGGGTAGTAAGAGGAGCTGAATCGACTGTCCCGATGCCAATTTCTGAAAACGGGATTGTTTATTTCTATACAGGTTTCATGGTAGATGCCGAGTCATCCAATTTCACGGAATTGCTGGCAGTCAATCCTGACGGGAAAGGTGATATCACTGCAACAAATGTACTCTGGAGAAAGCGGGATAATCAGACACAGACACAGATGCTAACACCGGTTATTAGGGATGGGCTCATATATACTGTGAATACCAGGAATATGCTGATGTGCGTTGATGCCAAAACAGGTGAGGAAATATGGTCGGAACGACAGAGGTCAAATTTTAATTCATCGCCGGTTTATGCAGATGGGAATGTCTGGTTTTTTTCGGTAAAAGGTGATGTGATTGCTGTAAAAGCGGGAAGAAAATATGAAGTGGTTGCGGAAAACATTATGGATTCAGGGATCTGGGCAACGCCGGCATTTCTGAGGAACTCTGTGATTTTAAGAACGGAGAAATATCTGTATAGAATTGGAAAATAGCGATCCATGGCTCACGACGCACGATGCACGGCACACGACTTACGAGATATGACCCACGACTAAGGGCTCTTCATCCGTGAGTCGTTTGTCGGTTATCAATATTTGATCGTTTGTAATAAGAAAAAAAAAACATACTTTTGCGCATCATTTTGGCCCTATAGTTCAATGGATAGAATATCGGTTTCCTAAACCGTAGATTCAGGTTCGATTCCTGGTAGGGCTACAAAGTTATATCTTCGCTGCTAAATTATAGATATGTATTATGTTTATGTATTGGAGAGCATAAACAATGGGAATCTTTATAAAGGTTTTTGC
>JANNKF010000149.1:0-18913 GCA_031396165.1 Bacteroidales bacterium
ACCCTAAAGGGAGTAATTGATTTTCTTCGCACCCTTTAGGGTAAGGGGTCAACGAAGAAAATCAATGAGGTCATAAGTGTGATTCCTGATACTCATATAATAATTTTATTAACTTAGTCATCTAAAATATTTATGATGAAAAAATTCTGTTTTTCCATACTTCTGATGTTTATCGTAGTGGTCAATCACGCTCAGAATCAGAAATTTAACACCATCCTCTACGGAGTGGCTTATTATCATGAATACATGCCATATGAGAGGCTTGAAACGGATGTGAAAATGATGCAGGATGCAGGCATTTCTGTTGTGAGGCTGGGGGAATCTTCCTGGAGTCTGTTCGAGCCAAAAGAAGGAGTATTCGAATTTGCATGGATGGACAGAATAATAGACCGGATGCATAAAGCCGGTATCAAAGTAATACTTGGTACTCCAACATACTCCATACCAGCCTGGCTCGCAAAGAAATACCCGGATATTTTTGTTGAGCGTCTTAATGGTACGGTAAGCAGTTATGGGATCAGGCAGAATTTTGATATCACAAATCCTGCTTATCTTTTTCACGGAGAACGTGTAATACGGAAAATGATGGAGCATTATGCAAAACATCCTGCCATCATCGGATATCAGGTTGATAATGAGACCTCAACATATGGTGCCGCAAACTACGATTACTTCAGAGGGTTTGTCGATTATATGAAGGATAAATACATAACCACTGATACTCTGAACAAATTATGGGGTCTCAATTACTGGGGCATGACATTAAATGACTGGGATGAATTTCCAACAAGGCAAAACGCGACTAATCCTTCATATAAACTTGAATGGGATATGTACAGTCAGAAGGTAACTGCCGACTATCTTACCTGGCAGGCTGAAATTGTGAGTGAATATAAACGGCCCGACCAATTTGTTACTCACTGTTTTATGCCATCACTTACCACACTCGATCAGTTTTCTGCAACCCGAAAACTGGATATGCCATCTCTTAATGTTTATCACGGAACCCAGAATAATGCCAGGGGAGAAGATGTTATGTGGGCAGACGATTTTTACAGAAGCCTCAGGAAGAACAATCATCTTATTACAGAAACCAATGCTCAGGCTATTGGATGGGACTCAAAAGGTCAGTACCCCCCATTCGACGGGCAGGGTAGATTATTTGTTTACTCACATATTGCAGGAGGAGCCAATATGGTTGAATACTGGCACTGGCATTCAATACATTATGGTCAGGAGACCTACTGGAAAGGTGTTCTGGGCCACGATCTTGAACCCAACAGATTCTATAAAGAAGTGAGCCAGGTAGCACATGAGTTACAGAAAATCGGACCAAAACTCGTTAACCTGAAGATAAAAAACAAAGCCGCAATTCTATATAGCCGTCAGTCTGACTTTGGGATAAGTTATATGCCATTCAAGGATGGAAATGCTTACATGGAGGTATTAAGACAAATGCACAAATCAGCTTTCAGAAATAATATCGGTGTTGATTTTATTCTGGCTGAAAATGCTGATTTTACTGGTTATAATCTTCTTTTGGTACCTCCATTGTATGTTGCCACCGATGTCCTGTTAAAAAAAATCTCAGATTTTGTGAAGAATGGCGGACATGTAATAATGTCGGTGAAGAGTGGTTTTACAGATGAGAATTCTGTTGTCAGGCATGTTAAAGCCCCGGGACCATTAAGAGAAGCTGCAGGTTTTTATTATCAGGAGTTTTCAAGCATTAATACAATTGCTCTTATTGATGATCCCTTCAAGGTTGGTCAGGAAAAGAACGTCGCAAAGAACTGGGTTGAATTCATCATTCCGGAGACTGCAAGATCACTGGCTACTTATGATGATCCGTTTTTCAAACAATATCCCGCAATAACTGAAAATAAATTCGGAAAGGGAACATTTACATATGAAGGCTGCCTGGTTTCAGATGAAATCCAATCGAAAATTGTTTCTGCCAAAGCTCTTGAAGCCGGTCTGATGGACAAAGATAATCCGATTGTATACCCTGTAGTTGTCAGGTCAGGTATTAACGATTCAGGTAAGGCAATAAGATATTATCTTAACTATTCGGGAAATGAAGTAAGTGTGATTTATAAATTTCCGGGTGGAAAAGATCTATTCACTAATACTTCAGTAAAGAACGGTGATAAGATAATTCTGAAACCGTGGGATATAGCCATTATTGAGGAATAGCTTGCTCTTTAATTTAAGGTGAGGCTATTCACTTACTGTCCGCCATTGTATTGAAATAATACAGTTTGAAATTTTTACAAAAACACAACTGTCATGTAATCATGTGGTTGTGTTTATGGCATGAGTATTGCCATTCCTGTCTGTCATAAAAATTTCAGATGGATCGTCCTTTATCAAAAGAGCACAAAAGAAAAATTCTTATAAAACAGATAAGTTTTATATCACTTATTGTTATTATTCCTCTTCTTATCTTATTGCTGTTTAAGAGTATTTTTAATCAGTCTGTAAGCTTATCTCAGATTACCTCATCGGTTGCGGAGAGGGGAAACATCCAGATTACCATTCAGGGTAACGGAGTGGTTATTCCCGCATACGAAGAGATAATAACTTCACCCTTCAGGAGTAATGTACTGAAGATACTCAGGAGTCCGGGCACAAAAGTCAAACAGGGAGATATTCTTGTATTGCTCGACAATAAACTTGCTGATAATGAACTCAGTATGCTGAGGAATGAACTTGATCTCAAGAATATCAGAATTGAAAAACTTAAAATTGAATTGCAGCAACTAAAAGAGGATTTTGATTTCAGCCGTCAGATCAAAGAAATCAGGGTGGAAAATGCAAGACTGGCATATGAAGCTGAAAAAGCACTTAATAAGATGGGAGGAAGTCCTGCGTATAATGTTAAGAAAGCATTGACAGAGTGGGATATTGAAAAACTTGAAAATAACCAGGCATTGTTCAATTATAATAATCAGGTCAACTCACGGAATAACGGGATCAGGGAACTTGAAACCGAGATCAATATCCAAAAAAACAAGATAGTGAAAGCCGAAGAGATAGTAAAAATGGCATTTGTTAAGGCTCCTTTTGACGGAGATCTGAGCTGGATCGTCAGTCAGCCCGGCGCTACGGTATCTGAGGGCCAGGAGATTGCCAGAGTGGCAGATCTGTCACATTTCAAACTAAAGGGAAACCTGAGCAATTCCTATGCCGGCAGGGTATCAGCCGGACAGAAAGTTGAGGTACGAAATCAGGGTAAGATCCAGATGGGCAGAATTGAAAACATTATGCCTGCCGTGATTCAGGGAATGATGGAATGCTTTATAAGTCTTGATGAAGGAAACAGCTCACTTTTGCGAACCGATCAGCAGGTTGAAATCAGGGTTATAACTTCCTATAAGGATGATGTTTTGCGCATCCCCAACGGGACATATTATAAAGACAGGGGATACAAAGAGATGTACATAATAAGGGGGAAGAAAGCGTACCGGACAAAAGTCCTTCTTGGTGATGCCAATTTCGATTATGTAGAGGTTCTCGATGGAATAAAGGAAGGGGAAAATGTAATCCTGTCAGACATAGGCGAGAAGTACACCCGGGAAGTAATTAAGGTAAAGAAATAGCACGGATTCAACTTATTTCATCACATATCAATATATATCAACTTATTTCAAAAACCATGATAAAACTTGAGAACGTCAGTAAAGTCTACAGAACGAAGGAGATAGAGACTCTTGCTCTGGATAATATTAATTTTGTGGTGAAATCCGGTGAATTTGTTTCTGTAATGGGTCCATCCGGTTGTGGTAAGAGTACCCTACTGAACATAATAGGACTTCTTGATGAACCTGATAAAGGGAAAATTGAGCTTGATAGTTTTCCCATTAACACATATGAGGATAAAAAGACCGCAAAGATGAGAAACCAGCTTGTCGGATTCATTTTCCAGAGTTTTCATCTGATAAAGGAACTTAATGTTTATGACAATGTTGAGCTGCCTCTGATTTACAGAAAAACAGGTCAGGCAGAACGAAAGAAACTGGTGATGGAAGCTCTTGAAAAAGTCGGTCTCACTAACAGAATGCAGCATTATCCATCGCAGCTTTCAGGGGGACAGTGTCAGCGTGCTGCAATCGCCAGGGCAGTTGCCGGAAATCCCAAGATCATCCTTGCTGACGAACCTACCGGGAATCTCGACAGCAAAATTGGGCAGGAAGTTGTCGATATTCTTGCCGATCTTAATTCAAAAGGCACCACAATAGTTATGGTTACCCACGATGAGATGCTGGCAAAATCGACTCACAGAATTGTCAGACTGTTTGATGGCAGACTGGTAAGTTAAGACTGTTAATTAATTAACAATAGAAAAAATGTTAAAAAACTATTTTAAAATATTCTATCAGGTAGCATCTCAGAATAGGCTTTTTACTTTTCTGAGTCTATTTGGTATCAGTCTGACAATCATGTTTGTTATGATTTTTACCATGACAATTTCGAAAATTACCACAGGGTCGGGCCCGGAGAAGGACCTTAAAAAAATTATTTTCTGTGATAGGGTTAAGACCAAAACAACACATAACGGGAAATCCGGAGGGGGATATAGCATGTCGGCCTGTGGACGTCCACTATGTGAGGACTATCTGAAAAATGTTAAGAGTGCCGACATTGTCTCAATGTATTCCGGAGCAGGCACGTGGGAATTTATTTTCAACGGGGAGTATCAGAAAAGGTTATATAATCAGACTGATGCGGAATATTGGGATCTCTTTGAATATAAGTTCCTTCAGGGAAGACCATTTAATAGGGAGGAGGTGCTGAAAGGTTCAAATCTTGCAGTTATCAGCGAATCACTCAGGGAGCTTCTGTTCGGGGAGGAAAAAAATGTCCTTGGGAAAAGTGTTCGCTATACATCAATGGACCTGATTATTACAGGAGTTGTGGAAGACCCTCCGAAAACAGCCCAGAATGCTGTAGGGGATCTTTACTTCCCATATACACTGTTGAAAAATATTGATCCATCAAAGATCTATATAGGAGGATTCACACTTGCCTTCAAAGCAAACACCTCCGTGCAATTTGAAAAAATCAGAAAGGAGGCTAAGGAAATTGTCGCCCGTTTGGATGCAGCTGACACAACAAAAGCTGTTTTTCTGTCAGGTCCTCATTCACAGCTTGAAAAGTTGATGGTCGGATATGGCGATCCCGAGGAATATTCAATAGGGGCCAGCATACTTCAGTATATTTTGTATGCATTGGCGTTTATCCTTCTTCCTGCAATAAATCTTATGGCATTAAACTTTGCCAGAATTCATGAGAGGGGGGAAGAGATTGCTGTGAGAAAATCATTTGGGGCTGCAAGTAGTGTATTGCGTGGCCAGTTCCTGTTCGAAAATATCCTGATGACACTTGCAGGAGGAGTAATCGGAATAGTTCTCTCATTTCTGGTTGTGGCTCTGCTGGGTAACTCTCTGTCGCTCAGGATAAATTTCCTGAATAATGTTCCTTTGACTTTTTCATTCAATTATCTTGTATTTCTGACAACGCTTATAGCTTGTATCATATTCGGATTACTTTCCGGCTATCTTCCGGCTATAAGGTTATCACGTATGAAACCAGCTGTTTATCTGAAAGGAGGTGAGTTATGATTCGTATTTTCTTTAAAACTATCTGGAATAACAGGCGACGGAATATTCTTGTATTCATCGAACTGTTCATGATATCTCTGGTATTGGTAAATTTATCAGTTTACCTTGTCAATATGGTCACAATCCTCCGTATCAGGAATTGTTACGATACGAAAAATGTTATTCTGATCAACATAGAGAAAAAAAATGATGAAGATCCGGTATTAACCGAACAGTCATTTATGAATCTTAAGAAGGTGCTAAGTGCCAATACTTTTGTTGAAGATGTTTCTATAAGTAATAATGCCATACCATACAATTACAGTGTTCATTCCACAGATTTTATGCACGACAGCGACCGGTTTAACCTTTCATTACGTGAAGTTGATATAGATTATGCAAAAGTCATGAAGGTTGTTCCTCTGAAAGGAAGATGGTTCGATGAATCAGATATAGGAAAAGCAGTACTTCCGATTGTGGTGTCGAGGGAGATCGATGAGAAATATTTCAATGGTGAAGCTGTAGGGAAAAGAATTACCGAAGACAAGACCGCCTATGAAATAGTTGGCATAGTTGAAAGATTTAAACGAAGCGACATAGAATCTCCGCATCCATCAGGATTCAGGTTTAATGAGAAAGTGAAAGCTCAGGAATACTGGGGAGTAGCGGTTTTGATAAGAACCCGGGAAGGCATGACTGAAGCGATGCTTGCAGTGGCTGAAAGTCAGGTATATTCTACTATTAATCCGGAAAACTGGACTATTCAGAGCCTTAATTCGATGGAAAATATGCGCGAACAGCAGAATACTTCCAGTTCTCAGGGTTATTATCTTTCTGTAATTATTGCACTTTTTATCATAATTAATGTTTTTCTGGGAACCATTGGGATTCTTTGGTACAATACTAATCTGAGGATTCATGAGATTGGTATTAAGCGCACTCTGGGATCAACAGGTTCTGGTATCAAACGAACATTAATAACTGAAAACATGGTAATTGCCGGACTTGGTTTACTGGTTGTCATATTAATTATGATCCAGATCCCGGTACCCTTTCTCAGAAGAGCACCTGAACCTGGTGTTTTATCGGCTGCGATCAGAATCAGTGTTGTTTCAATGGGGATACTTGTTCTGCTTAGTACATGGATTCCTGCATCGTTGGCCGCTAAAATACACCCTGCCGTTGCCCTGAAAACGGAATAGTTTAGTAATTTCGTCCGTAATGATAATGACACACCGTATACTTGTTTGTGATGATGATGATGCTGTCAGAAGTTCACTGGGATTTCTGCTTTCCAAAGCCGGATATTCGGTTTTATTTGGCTCGAAACCCTACGAGATCATAAATTTTATAAGAGAATCATCATTCGAGCTTGTACTTCTCGATATGAACTTTTCACTCTCAATCAACGGGGAGGAAGGCATTGAGATTCTGAGGAAGATTAAAGTACTTAAGCCGGCTATGCCAGTGGTACTGATGACTGCCTGGGCTTCAGTTGAACTGGCAGTAAGGGGAATAAAACTGGGGGCTTCCGATTTTGTCACCAAGCCCTGGAATAACATGCAGTTATTAAAAATCATAGAGACTTCCATTTCTCTGTCGGGAACTACCAAAACGGAAAGATTGCAACGAAAGAGTAATGAGCCTGAATTTCAGAATATTATAGGTAGTGATCCGAAGCTTCTGGAAATTCTTGAGATTATCAGGCGTGTTGCCCCGACACATGCTCCGGTACTCATTACCGGCGAAAGCGGAACCGGAAAGGAACTGATTGCGGAGGCATTACACGAGTTTAGCGGCCGGAAAAACCAGCCTTTTGTTAAAGTCAATCTTGGAGGAGTGCCATCGGGACTATTTGAATCTGAAATGTTCGGATATAAGAAAGGAGCCTTCACAGATGCAAAAAGTGATCACTCCGGCAGATTTGAAAAGGCACACAAGGGTACAATATTTCTTGATGAGATAGGGGATCTTGATCATTCCTCACAGGTGAAGATGCTTAGAGTGCTTCAGGACCAGACATTTGAAAGGCTTGGCGACTCAAAAAGCATAACTGTTGATGTCAGGGTTCTTTCAGCAACAAATCATAATCTTTACTCTAAAGTTGAGAAAGGTACTTTCAGGGAAGACTTGTTATACCGCATTAATCTCATTCAGATTGAAGTGCCGCCCTTAAGGCAGCGTAAGGAAGATATTCCTCTGCTCTCTGAATATTTTCTCAACCATACTCAGCAAATATATTCATTGCCTGTAAAAAGAGTTTCAGCAGATGGAATCAGTTGGCTCTGTGATCAATCCTGGCCGGGGAATGTGCGGGAACTAAGGAATACAATTGAACGGACAACTTTGCTTACAAAAGTTGATATTATCAGACCGGAGGATTTTGTTAAGGCACAGCAAGCCGGTCGTATTTCTGATCTCCCGAAGCATGCCAACACCGGAACCTCATCCACTCTGGACGAGATGGAAAGGTTGATGATAATTAAAGTATTAGAGGAGAGTGGAGGAAATCTTACACGATCTTCTGAAAAGCTTGGGATCACCAGAGCCACCCTTTACAGGAAAATGGAAAAACACGGAATACAAACTGGTAAAAATGAGTAGGAAGTGGACCTTTCTCTGGCTTACACTGGTATTTTCAATTTTCCTGGCACTGGCTGTCTTTACATTCCTTAAAGCAAATCCGGTTCTCCTTCTGGTTTCTGAAATAGCAATTCCGTTACTGTATGCAGCTACTTTAATTATGATCAGCCGGTCGCTTAAACCGATAATTTCTATTGGCCGAAGTCTCAATCTGCTAAGGGAAGGCGATTTCAGCATTACTTTGGTAAAGACGGGAAATAAAGATGTTGATAATATAATCGAAGTCTATAATTCAATGATTTCCAGGTTACGGGAGGAAAGATTATCCGTAAGGGAAAAAAACCATTTTCTTGATCTGCTCATTCAATCCTCACCGCTTGGGATAATTATTGTAGATCTCGATGAAAATATAATAGATCTCAACAAAGCTGCCTTAAGTTGTCTTGGTATACAAGTTGATGATTATCAAGGCCGGAAAATGTCAGGAAATAAAAACAGTCTATTGTCAGAAATTGCTGAATTAAGCTATGATGAAAAAAAGCTGATTGTGCTCGACGGCGGACAAAAATATCTCTGCCGGAAGCTCTTTTTTATGGATCATGGGTTCAAACATCCGTTTTATATAATCGAAGAATTCACCGAAGAGATAAGACAGGCTGAAAAAGAAGCCTACGGCAAACTTATCAGGATGATGGCCCATGAGGTAAATAATACTATTGGTTCCGTAAATTCAATAATGTCAACAGTTCAATCACTGAATGAATCTTCGCATGATAGTGACAAGGAAGAAATTATTAGCATGCTTGGGGTGGCGGTTCAGCGTAACTATCAGCTTAACAGGTTTATGCAGAATTTATCGAATGTTGTTAAATTGCCTCCTCCGGAAAAAGAAAGGATGAGTCTGAATGATTCGGTAAGAGTTGTTCTGGAATCATTCGGTCCTGTTATGAAGGAAAAGAATATTACCCTTACATTCAATCCCGATACAGCCTCACTAATGATAACAGCCGACAGGAGTCAGCTGGAACTTGTCTTTTCAAATATTATTAAGAATTCCATTGAAGCAATTAATGATAATGGCTTCATCATGGTTGCTCTTATTTCAGAACCGTTATCTGTATGTTTTGCAGATGATGGACCCGGACTTACAAAAAAAGCTGAAGAGGCAATCTTTACTCCGTTTTTCTCGACTAAACCCGGCGGTCAGGGTATAGGTCTGACCCTTGTTCAGGAAATACTCACAAATCACGGGTTTTCATTCAGTCTCCGAAATCGTGAACATGGCGGTGCTGAATTTAATATACTTTTTTAGTGATTCTCTCAGTCTCTTAGTCTCTCAGTCCCTCTTCAGGTCTCCCCTTCACCCCATCTTCCCATCTCCCGTTCTCAGAGAAGGAGTTCCATTTCCTCATCGTCCCTTATTTCCATAAGTTTCCCATCATCGCATTTAATGGTTTTTGCAGAGAATTTTTTAAGAAGGGTGTAGTTGTGTGTAGCAACAACAACTGCCCTTCCGGTCTTGCTTATATCCATCAGGAGTTTAATAATACCTTCAGAAGTCTCAGGATCAAGATTCCCAGTTGGCTCATCGGCGAGAATAATATCAGGATCATTCAATAAAGCCCTGCCTATCACAACACGTTGCTGCTCTCCCCCTGATAACTGGTGAGGCATTTTATACCCTTTTAAGCCCAGTCCCACTTTTTCAAGTACTTCACATATCCGTGTGTCAATATCATTCTTGTTTTTCCATCCGGTGGCCTTTAATACAAATTCCAGATTCTCATTTACTGATCTGTCGATGAGCAGCTGGAAATCCTGAAAAACGATACCAATCTTCCTTCTGAGGAATGGTATTTCCCTCCTCTTTAGTTTTGAAAGGTTATATCCGGCAACAAGTCCGCTACCATCTCTGAGAGGGATCTGAGCATTGAGTGTTTTGATCAGACTTGATTTTCCGCTGCCCACTCTTCCGACCAGATAAATAAATTCACCCTTTCCAACAGTAAGATTGACATTTGAAAGTACCAGATGGTCTTGTTGCCATATTGTACAGTCTGTCAACTCAATAATCACATCAAGAGGTAGGGAATCCTGCATTTTCCTGTTATTTAAGCTGCAAAATAAGGAAAGAATTGATAATTAACATTTATATGTTGATAAAATCAGTAATAAAGGCCGGTTGCCGGCGTTTAATAGTTGTAATTTTACGGATTATTATAAAATACGGGTAATTGTTGTATATGGTTTACATTCAGATCATTATTTATTACTCTTCAGATGAGATAATAATGATGTCATTTATGTAAGACCAAAAAAAATTTGTTATGAACAGAAAAACATATCTCTCACCGGTACTCTCATTCTTAATTCTCATTCTTCTAACCATCAATACATCAATGGTTAAATCTCAGCTGCCTTTCACAGGTAAAGAGATGGGATCGGAGTTTAACAGGGCAATGGAGTTTTTCAATAAAGAGAAGTATCCGGCTGCTATCAGGTTATTTGATTCATATATAAAGAATGGAGACAGGTCAGATGAGATCCTCCTGGCAGAAGCTGAGTATTACAGAGCAATCTCTGCATTAAAACTGTTCAATGCCGATGCTGAATACAGAATAATAATGTATATCTCAACACATCCTGAAAGTCCGAGAATTAATGAAGCCCGATTGGAACTTGCTGACTACTTCTATCAGATTAAAAATTACAGAAAAGCATCAGCTTACTATGAAACAGTCAACAGGCAGTTACTTGAGGGGGATAAACTGACCGAATATTTTTTCAGGAATGGTTATTCTTCATATATCAAAGGAGATAAGAGTAATGCCCTTCTGATGTTTTCTGAAATAAAAGATATTGATTCTGAATACACACCTCCGGCAAATTATTATTTTTCGCAGATTGCATACGAGCAGAAGATGTATCAAACGGCTATGGATGGCTTTATGCGTCTGAGGGAAGACGAGACATTCGGAGGCATTGTCCCGTTTTATATTGTGCAGATCCTGTATCTTCAGAAAGATTATGACGGGATCCTTACAATTGCCCCTGACCTGATTAAATCAGCAGGAAAAGAGAGGGTAGTAGAGCTCTACAGGTTCATTGGTGATGCATATTATAATAAGGGCAATTACACCGAAGCTCTGCCCTATCTTGAGAAGTACTCTGCAGGAGCCAAAGCCAGTGCCAGGGAAGACAAGTATCAGCTGGCCTATTGTTATTATAAAACAGGGGAACTTGATAAGTCGATAAAAAATTTGCTCGATATCGGAGCCAGAAGTGACCTGTTAAGCCAGAATGTCTGGAATATCCTGGGCGACTGTTACATGCAGAAAGGTGATAAGAAACGTGCCCAGTTTGCATTCGGAGAGGCTTCAAAACTTAACTATGATAAGAAAATAAAGGAGGAGTCGCTCTTTAATTATGCAAAGCTTACCTACGAACTTGCCTATTCTCCCTTCGGAGAGGCTATAGCATCATTTCAAGAGTATATAGATCTTTATCCAGGTTCCCAGAGGATCCAGGAAGTGTATGATTATCTGATAGGTGCATACATGCAGCTTAAAAATTATAAAGCCGCGCTGGCCTCACTTGATAAGATCCCCAACAAAGACAGCCGTCTAGAGGAAGCTTACCAGCGGGTAGCATTTTTCAGGGGACTTGAGTTATTCAAAAACCTTGAAATTGAGGCTTCAATTGATATGTTTGATAAATCGCTTAAATATGAAAAATACAATATACAAATAAGGGCCAGAGCTATTTACTGGAGTGGCGAGGCCTGGTACAGACTGGCTCATTTTGATAAGGCAAAAGGTGATTATGAACTCTTTATGGGTATTCCCGGATCGATGCTTCTTAGCGAATACAACATGGTCAGGTATAACCTTGGCTATGCATTATTTAATATGAAGGACTATCCCAATGCCATTAATCACTTTAAAACTTTCGAGAGCAGTGCAACAAATGCCGGTCCTGAAGTATTGTCCGACACAAGAAACAGAATAGCAGATTGTTACTATATTGTAACAAACTATGCTTCAGCCATAAGCTATTACGACAAAGTAATAGATTATGGAAAGCTTGATGCTGATTATGCAATGTTTCAGAAAGGATTTTCCCTGGGACTAATGAATGACGAGAAAGGCAAGGTTGAAATTCTTACCGCTCTGACACAGAAATTCCCGGCATCTTCATTCGTCCCGAATGCAATATACGAGAGAGGCAGAGCTTATATCGTTCTTGAAGATTATACCAGGGGAGAAGCTGACCTGAATACAATTATATTATCGTATCCCTCCAATTCACTGGTACCACGAAGTATGATCCAGCTTGGACTGTTATATTCCAACCTGGGTGAAAATGAAAAAGCAATTGCACAGTACAAGAAAGTTGTTGAGAACTTCAAATCGACTCTTGAAGCACGAAATGCGCTCACAGGATTGAAGAATACCTACGTTGAAATGAATGATGTGGAGTCCTATTTTGTGTATGTGAAGACTCTCGATGGCTATGGAGATGTTAATCTTGCAGCAAAAGATTCAATGCTATATGCTTCGGGTGAGAATCTGTATATGTCGGCCAGATGCGACAGGGCATCGGAAGTGTTTAAAAATTATCTTAATGAATTCCCAAATGGCAGTTTCAGACTTAATGCACAGTTTTATCTTGCTGAATGTCTGAGATCATCGGGAAGTAATGATGAGGCACTCAAATTATATACTGCTGTTGCAAACGAACCCAACAATCAGTTTATGGAACAGTCGTTGATTGCTGCATCAGGAATTCTTTTTGATAAGGAAGATTATACTTCCTCCCTGAATTACTTCGAAAGGCTCGAGAAAGCAGCCAGCAGTGATGCAAAGAGACTTGTTGCACTTAAAGGCCAGCTAAGGTCAGCATACCAGGCAGGCGATGCACAAAAGACCATTCTGGTATCGGGTAAAATAAACAGTTCACTTAATATTCCTGAAGAACTCATAAGGGAAGCTACTTTTATGAGTGCGAAGGCAAATTATAGCCTCAATAATTTTGAGGAGGCTATGCGGGATTTCCGTAACGTCTCAACTGAGGTGACAAGCGCCGAGGGTGCTGAATCTAAATACAGGGTTGCCGAATTATTAAATAAGAAAGGCCAGGTTGCTGATGCTGAAAAGGTTATTGCAGAGTTCATTAATCAAAATACTCCCCACCAGTACTGGATGGCCAGGATGTTCCTTCTGCTTGCGGACATAAGTATTAAAAGGGGTGACACACTTCAGGCCAGGGCCACTTTGCAGAGTCTTAAAGACTATTATACAATTGATAATGACGGGATTCTTGATGAAGTAAAGGCAAAGCTCGATACTCTTACAGATAATAATCAGCCGGCTCTTTAAGAAGCAATATTTTATGAATTGAAAATGAAAAGTAATTGTTCTGATATGATAAAACGAAATCTGATTATAACTGCATTCATACTCTTCTCTGTTTTTATAGCAACAGCTCAGGAAAAGAAGCAGGAGACCACACTTAAGAGGGAAGTTACACTCTATAATCCATATAAGCCATCTCTTCCGGAGTCGAGAAAGAGGAGTTATCTTCCCGACATGAATGATACAATGAAAGTGAAACCTGATTTTCGCTATGATGTAAATTCTCAGGCATTTATGCCTGCTTATACAGTAAGTCCGATTAAAGCTGCTGCCCTGGAGCCGGATCCTCTCCCAAAGCTCTATAAGAGTTATGTTAATATTGGTCTTGGAAATTATGTCACACCTCTTGCCGAGATCAGTATAACGAATGAGAGATCAAAGAAGGGTATTATAGGTTTATATGGGCGTCATTTTTCATCCAACGGAAAGATTAAACTTCAGAATGATGAAAAGGTATTTGCGGGGTACATGGACAATGATGTTTCTCTTTTTGGAAGCAGATTCTTTAAGAAAAGCATCCTGGAAGGTTCTCTTGATTTTGGTCAGAGAATCCGGTATGCCTACGGGTACGACACTAGTATAGTCAATTACTCTCCCGAGAGAAAGGATATCAGGTTAGGTTATAATAACCTCGGTGCAACTGCTTCATTATCCTCATTAACAACTGATTCCTCCAGCTTTTCATATGATTTTGACATCTGGTACAATTATTTTAATAACGCTCAGAACCTGTTTCAGCACAATGCCGGGTTTAGTGGGATTATGGCGAAATCATATAAGGGATTTTATGCAGGTGCAGGTATCGGTTACGATTTTGACAGGATTTCAGACCTATTCCTGCCCACTCCTAAATATATTGCTTCGATCAGCCCTTTCATAAAAAAGAGCAGCGAACTATGGAATTTTAAACTTGGTTTCCAGGCTTTGCTGGATAAAAATATGACAGATTCTCCGGAATTTCATATCTACCCCGACTTAAAATTCGGATTTAGTGTTGTACCTGCGTATATTGGTTTCTTTGCTGAACTTTCGGGGAGGATGGAGAAGAATGACCCATATAAGATTATCGCTGAGAACCCGTTCCTGTTACGGGATGGGAGCCTGTTCACACTCCCGAATACCGATCATCAGCTGATTGCTCTGGCTGGAATTAAAGGGAATTCAGGCTTAGGTGGAAACTACCTGTTATCGGCATCCTACTCACTTGTCAGTAATATGCTTTTTTACTCAAATATCGTTTTTCAGGATACAGTCCTTAATCCCGGAAGAGGTAACTTTTTTGCTCCTGTTGCTGATGAAGTTGAGATACTTAATCTTCACTCGGAAATGACCGGTGTGATAAATGATAAATTATCATATGGTTTAAAAGGCAACTTCTATAAGTATACTCTAGCAAAGAGCGACTATGCCTGGAACAAACCCTCATGGGACGCTTCACTCAGATTAAAATATAACCTGAAGGATAAAATTATTGCCGGAATAGAACTCTCAGCTCAGGGACAGCGTAAGGTAATTGTCAATGGGGACATTGCGATACCTGACCCCCTCTACCCTGTACTTCAGTTTGATTTCCCCGCCCATCTCAATCTAAACCTTAGCGCAGAATACAGGTATTCCAATATTCTTTCTTTCTGGACAAAATTCAGCAATATCTCGAATAACCGTTATTACGAATGGGCTTATTACCCTTCGCAGCGCTTCTTATGTATGATAGGTTTTACATATAGCCTGTAATCCGTAGCTTCTTACAGCCTGCATCTAATATATCTGCATCAGCTATTTAAATGTTGGTTTCAATACGATTTCCATTGTTAATTATTTAACAATAATTGTGGATTATTTTCATAAATAATTTATAGAAAAACCGTTTTAAATCCGTATATTTGTTCGGGTAATTAAAATACATAAGATCAATCAATTATAACATGTAAAAACAAGTCAGAGTGGATGCTCCGACGCAAAGAAATTTGTTGATTAAATAATAGAGGAAGAATGAGTGAGAAAGAAAAAAAATTGCAGGACAGTATAGATTATTCGGCAGATAATATTCAGGTGCTTGAAGGCCTTGAGGCTGTAAGGAAGAGACCTGCAATGTACATTGGCGACATCGGTGTAAAAGGATTACATCACCTTGTATATGAGGTTGTAGATAACTCAATAGATGAGGCTCTGGCCGGTTACTGTTCCAATATTGAGGTAATAATACATGAAAATGGTTCCGTAACGGTAAATGACGACGGAAGAGGGATTCCGACCGGTATAATGGAGAAGGAGCAGAAATCAGCTCTTGAAGTTGTAATGACAGTCCTTCATGCCGGTGGTAAGTTTGATAAAGATTCTTACAAAGTATCCGGAGGCCTTCATGGAGTGGGTGTGTCCTGCGTAAATGCACTCTCTGATCCCCTCTCTGTGGTTATTATGAGGGAAGGTAAGATATACAAACAGGAATATTCAAAAGGGAAACCGATAACCGGAGTCGAAATAATAGGCAATTCTGATAAATCAGGAACCTCCGTCACTTTTAAGCCCGATGGCACAATATTCCAGACAACTGAATTCAATTTTGAAATTCTTGCAGCCCGTCTCAGGGAACTGGCATTCCTGAATAAAGGAATTGTTCTCACAATCAAAGATATGCGGGAGATTGTCGAAGACGGTAATGGAGGAAGCCCGCGCTACGAAGAATTTCACTCTGAACAGGGTCTGAAAGAGTTTGTTGAATATCTCGATGCAAACCGCGAACGTCTTATCGAAAAAGTTATTCATATAACTTACGATAAATCTGAAATTCCTGTTGAAATTGCACTTCAATACAATAACAGCTTCTCGGAAAATGTGCATTCATATGTAAATAACATTAATACGATTGAGGGTGGAACCCATCTTGCAGGCTTCAGAAGAGGTCTTACACGTACTCTTAAGAAGTATGCAGAAGATTCAGGTGCAACTACTAAATTGAAATTTGATATAAACGGTGATGATTTTCGCGAAGGACTCACTGCTATCATTTCAGTAAAGGTTCAGGAGCCTCAGTTTGAAGGCCAGACAAAAACAAAACTGGGAAACTCTGAGGTGATGGGCGCAGTTGATCAGGCAGTGAGTACCATGCTTTCAAACTATCTTGAGGAAAACCCGAAAGATGCCAGAATCATTGTCCAGAAAGTAATTCTTGCTGCTACGGCTCGTCATGCTGCCCGCAAAGCCAGGGAACTGGTTCAGAGGAAAAATGTTCTTTCAGGGTCTGGACTCCCGGGTAAACTGGCCGATTGCGCCGACAGGGATCCTGCTCATTGCGAGATTTACCTGGTCGAGGGCGATTCAGCAGGTGGTACGGCAAAACAGGGACGGGATCGCCGTTTTCAGGCCATTCTGCCACTGCGCGGAAAGATCCTCAATGTTGAGAAAGCAATGCAGCACAGGATTTACGAAAGTGAGGAGATTAAAAATATCTTTACAGCACTGGGCGTTAATATCGGAACAGAAGAAGACAGTAAGGCTCTTAATCTTAGTGGATTACGATATCACAAAATAATAATTATGACTGATGCCGATGTCGACGGGTCTCATATTACAACACTCATAATGACCTTCTTTTTCAGGTATATGATGGATCTTATAAAAGGTGGAAATATCTACATTGCCACACCACCTCTCTACCTTGTTAAAAAAGGCAAAGCAGAACGTTATTGCTGGACTGAAGAGGAGCGTGAAGCTGCTGTAGTTGAAATGGGACAGGGTAAAGAATCGACTGTCGGGATCCAGAGGTACAAAGGTCTTGGTGAGATGAACGCAGAACAACTATGGTCAACCACAATGAATCCTGAAACCAGAACTCTGCGCCAGGTTACCATCGAAAGCGCTGCTGAAGCCGATCATATCTTCTCCATGCTTATGGGTGACGAAGTTCCTCCACGGAGAGAGTTTATTGAGACTCATGCAAAATACGCAAGGATAGACGTCTAAGATCAGCAGGGTGTCAGGAATTGTAATATCACTTTTTTTTATGCTGATTTCATTATCAGTAAGTAGTAAGGATACAGGTAAGCTCATCAGATCGATATTTGATGAAGCCTTATCTGATAATAGTGCCCATGCTAATCTTGAATATCTCTGCAAGAATACCAAAGGCAGAATAAACGGGTCTCCTGCAGCCGCTAAGGCTGTTGAGTTTACACGCCATGCCTGATACACAGCGCTATTTTTCCTATCATCATTCTGCAAATGATACCTTTGAACAGGTGAATATCAGGAAATTGCAAATGGGTAGCGCAGCAATTGCTTCCCTGATTTATTTAATAGATCTTTTAGACTATTAAGAACTTGAAATCATTAACCACACGAGAACGCAAAGATTTTTCGCAAAGCACGCAAATAATTACTCTCTTAGCGTCCTTTGCGCCTGCTTAGCGCACTTTGTGGTTAAAAAATAATTGGCTAGACTCCGAAAACTTTTCTTCTGATTTCCACAGAATTATCATTACAAACCTCACTGCAGCAGAAGCACCTGATACATTTGCTGTCTGTAAGAACAATATGCGTCTTTTTGGTTGTTAATGGTTTGATCGCCTTTACCGGACAAATATTTACGCATTTCTGGCACCCTGTGCAACTATCATGAATAAATACCGGTCGTCGTTCAAGTTTTCTCAAAAACCTGATGCGGTTCATAACAAATTTGAATGCGATATTATTGGACTGAGAAACAGGAATTTTCGTGAATCCTTCCTTTATTATTGTACTCATCTCAGGGCCATCATACTTTATTGACTCTGCAGATTCGAGCCATATTTTTCTGAATAAAGCCGTTCTGGTTGTTGGTATGATCATCGGATCATACCCGGCAACCCTGCTCGCGATTATATCGAGAGCGAGAGGATTTGTTGATCCCAGAAGTAAACCTATTTTTGTTGCAAAACCTCTACCTGGTCCCGGCCCTTCCATCCCCATAATACCGTCCATCAGAAAATAGTCTGGCAGAACAATTTCATTCAGATCGACAAGGAACTCACCAAATCCATTCCTGTCCTGATGAAGTGCATGCTGTTTTGCCTTGCTGAACCCGGGAACCAGTCCAAGTGTGTTTTTTATTGCACCGGTGAAATATACAAGTTCGTGATTTTTGAATTTCGGGAGTGAAATTATCACATCCACTTCATCAACTACGGATGCAATTCTGATCTTTCTTTTATTCAGTTTTTTTTCAACCGGATTTAAAGTGAAGTCAACCCATAAAGCTCCTGTTTTTTCGCACACTCTGAAAATACCGGATTTTTCACCTCTGAACCGGGTGGTATGAACGGCGGGTGAATCGCC
>JANNKF010000042.1:0-3415 GCA_031396165.1 Bacteroidales bacterium
GGTATAAATCAACTCTGAAATTGGTCTATCGGTCAAGATGTTCAGGCATATTGACCAAACCGCCTTGTGGTGCTCACTTTTCAAGAGTTGGGTACTTTTAGCATCAAGGTTAATGACTGAAGGTCCAGAAAAAGTCTGGATAAATTCAGTACTGGTGTGGATAGAGGAGCTGAATGAAAATGAACCGTTATTGAAGTGTCGTAAATAACTATCAAGGTATCCAAATCGAGCGGTTTACGGCTGCGAGAGAGCAAGGTGCAGGATGTAACCTGATTAATGCTTGCATGGTATCCGGCATTGAGACGGCAGGAACTCTATCCGGGCATGTTTACGGAACAGGGACGGATGGCCGTAGTAGTTATGATAGCCTAGGAAACGGGGCAGGAGCGAAGGGCTTCACATGAAGAAGTTTCTATTGTATTACAACTTAATGAAAATTGAGTATGATTTTTAATGAGAAACAAAAGACGCAACCCATCGAGAGAGGGGAAGTCTGGGAAGCTTTCAAAGAAGTGAGAGCAGGTGGCGAAAGTCCCGGTGTCGATGGCATAACCATTGTAACCGTTGCGAGCAATCCTCGGAAATACCTTTACCCGGTATGGAACAGGCTTGCAAGCGGTAGCTATTACCCCCAGGCAGTACGACAAGCAGAAATCCCAAAAGCGGATGGAAGCAAGAGACTTTTGGGTATCCCTACAGTCACAGACAGGGTAGCTCAAACGGTCATAAAGTGGAAGCTTGAGAAGTATACCAACAAGCATTTTAGTGCAAATTCATTTGGTTACATCGAAGGTAAAGGCCAACATGATGCCATAGAACAGTGCAGAATAAACTGTCTTAAGCACAGGTGGGTGATAGACTTAGATATCAAAGGCTTCTTTGACAACATTGACCATGAGCTATTAATGAATGCAGTTAAGTGGTTCACGAAGGAGAAATACATCCTCATGTACGTTGAACGCTGGCTCAAAGCTCCTGCACTGTTACTGAACAAGACACTCAAAGAGAGTGATGGAAAAGGCACACCGCAAGGTGGCGTAATTAGTCCATTACTAGCGAACATTTTCCTGCATTTTGCTTTTGACATGTGGTTCAGTAAAAACTATCCTGAAGGCAAATTTGAGAGGTATGCAGATGATATCATTGTTCACTGCGACACCTACACTGAAGCCCAGGAGAGACTTAATGCGATCGAACAGAGATTGAAGGAGTGCAGACTCGAACTCAATCAAAGTAAGACGAAAATAGTCCATTGCCAGAATAGTCATAAGCGACAATCTCCGAGCCAAGACGTGAAAAGATCCTTTGATTTTCTGGGCTTTACATTCAAGCCCAGATATGTCATGTTTAAAGGAAAAATACGGGTTGGTTTTACTCCTGCTATGAGTCGTAAGAGTCAGAAGCGAATAAACGAATTGTGTTATAAACTTAAGATACAACGTATGTCTCATTTTAACATTTATCAGATTGCTGGTATGCTAAGATCGAAGACTATTGGCTGGATCAACTACTATGGCAAATTCAGGAAATCGGAGATGCGAGGGATGTTTCGTGTGCTCAACTTCCGTCTTGGCCTTTGGGTCAGGAACAAATATCGTAGGTTCAGGAAGATACCGTGGTACTTTGCTTACAAATGGCTTGTGGAAGTCTCGAAAGACTTTCCTAGTCTGTTTGTTCATTGGGATCATGGCTTTCTTCCGTAGAGTCTTCTTCATGAAGAGCCGTATGAATCGAGAGATTCACGTACGGTTCTGAGAGAGGTTTGGGGGTGAAACTCCCCCTTACCTACTCGACTTTTAAATTGTCTATGGTTTGAAGAAATTCGGATATTAAACAGTCTTGATTATTTAGTCACGATAACTGGGAAGCTATCATCCCCAGCAAATTTAGATAAAGGATTTTGATTTTTGCCATCAATACCCATTACAAATATATCGAAGTTGAAACTCAAATCACGATTTGAAAAGAATATAATAAAATTCCCGTCTGATGATATAACTGGATCCTCATTTCTCCTATCTGTATCGGTAAGTCTTGTCTGATTACTGCCATCGCTATTCATGATATAAACTTCCGGCAGGCCATCATTAATATTTGATTCGTAAACAATCTTTTCTCCATCTGGCGTCCATTGTGGATTACTGTTACCAAATGTTGGAAAACCAGAATCCCAGCAAGGAAGATAAGAACTTGTTAATTGTTTAGCATTACTACCATCAGAGCAAGCGATAAATATTTGAGGACTATTTAAATCCCCTTTTGATATATAGGCAATTCTTTTACTCCCCGGAGACCAAACAGGACAACTTGCGTTAGGTATAATTTTTTGCTTATTTGACCCGTCAATATCCATTAAATAAATGTCATTTGAGGTATTAATTTGACGCCAAAAAACAATCTTATTATCTTTTGAGAATCTGCCCAAAATGTTATTATCGTAATCGGTCAGAGTTTGTTTGTTTTTTTGACTAACATCAAATAGAATTAAATCTCTTTCATCCGTTGATTCATTCCTGCTTTTAGAATAAATTATTTTTGAATCATCCATAGACCAATCAGGTGAACCACAATATCTATTCGCTCTATCGATAAGAGTTTGATTGGTGCCATCAATATTTATCGAATATAGTTCATAGAAATTATCATCAGAATAATGAACGAATAAAACTGTTTGGCCAGAGTGTGAAACAACAACTTTTTCACATCGGACAGTTAAGTCGGTAAGTTTTAATTGTTGAGAACCATCAATATTCATCGTAAATAAATTCCAGTCCGCACTATTCTCGATACGGCGTGAAATGAACATAAGTTTTGAGTCCGTCTTTGAAGAAACAAAATCTCCTTCCTCACAGTTGTTAGTGTTAGAAGTCAATGATGTCTCGCAGCTGGTAAGTGATACTGCTAAAATTACCAAAGAAAGAAATTTTATTGTTTTCATAGTAGGAGGGTTTTCAGAATATTGTTTAACAAAAATTGTACCAAAGTTGTAGTGCGTTCGTTTTAAATGACTGAATATGTGTCGCTAAGCAATGAATGCACTATAATGGCACGGTGGTATGAGTTGCCGTTTGTGTCGGGGTTGGTCTGAGTTTTTGCAAAGTCCCGGTAAGTGAGCAGGATTTCCGTGTCACGATAAAGTTGTCTATATGGCTGAGTCCAGATAAACGGTGCGAAGTTGTCCCGTCACGATAAAATTGTCCAGATGGCTCTGCAAATACTATTACAGCATTGACTCGGTAGCCAATAATTGTAGCAGGATATGTCACGGGGTACAATATTTTGTTAATAAAATGAATTGGAGTTATAGTGCGTTCGTCAAGGCAAATTTGGGGTCAGTTACGGGCTTCGAATGCACTATAACGGCCCGGCGGTTTGGTTAGTTGCCGTCTGTGTCGGGGTTGGCATGTGTTTTTGC
>JANNKF010000047.1:0-4980 GCA_031396165.1 Bacteroidales bacterium
CCAAAAAATTACTTCCTTTAAGAAAACGATAGTTAATATACAGGCATTAAATATATTTACTATAATTCGCATTCCCCCTCTGAATTTTTCTTTGCCAATAAAATCAAAACGAACTACGCGCGCATCTACTTTTTTTGAAACTTCTGATTTCATTAGTTCTTGAATATAAGTTACCATACCTCCAAGTGGAGGTGGCTGCGGCGCAACATGTAAAACTTTAATGCGGGTATTATCGTTCAACGGTGCTCCCCCTATTCATTACATATGCGCTGATGGCGCCTACCATCTCTTTCGTACGATTTTCCAGTGTATTTCCTTCAGCAAGTCTGTACCCCTCGTGAATTATATATCGCCGCCGTTCCCCATCGTGAATAAGACGGGTGATGGCCGTTGCTAACCCAGCTGCATCTCGCGGCTTCACAAGTTCTGCCGCGCCTCCAACAAAAGCCGGGATTGAACCAACCATTGTGGCAACCACTGGGAGACTATTGGCCATAGCCTCCCAAATCGTGCGTGGAAAGCCCTCAAATCGAGAAGCAATTACATAGATATCAGAATTACGGTACCAGGCAAACAAATCCGGTCCAAGCGGTTTATAACCATGATAGAAAATCCGATCAGCAACGCCTTTTCTCTCAGCTTCATTTAATAGGTTATTCACAATCCCTTCCTCGCCTTTTTCTGGCCAACCCACCAAATCAAATACCAGGTTTTCTCCTCCTGCCGTAAGTATTGCCAACGAATCCACAATATCAAATAAGCCCTTTGCGACACTCAGGCGCCCTGTATATAGCAAATGCACTGGAGGAAATTGACAGGTATCTGTTCGAAGGAAAAAATCCGCGTTATTCAAAGTAGTTGTATGTATCTCTCTCAAATTAGGCACAAAAGATTTCATCTCATCATAAAGAACCCGGCTGTTAGCGAAGGTCAAGCTATAGCGTGCGGCATCGTCTTGTCTCCATTTGTTCCAATAAGACCACAGGCGAATGGCTCCATTACGCAAATGCGGTTGCAGCAATTCATCCAATCCTGTCACATAATCCCCCACTAATAATAGCGCAGTCGGAACTGTAGAAGCAGCAACCATAGCTGGCAGGAGGGGCGAAGGCCCGCGAATCAGCATTACATCCAGTTTTTCACTCCATTCTCGGATGATTCGGGTATATCGCCATGAAAATAAGCTCCGTTCCCATGCAGTTGTATGAATTCCTATCAAAACCAGCGTTACGTTTTTTGCGTTCAGCGCATAATCTAAAATAGATATTTCATCCAGGCGCGGTGAGTGCGCAAAGTAGATTAATTGGTCGCAATTTTCGGCTAAACTATCCAGAAAACGGCCAAAATAACTTGGTACAAAAACCTGGTTATTTTGCAAGAGAGCAGGAACGTGGTAGTAAAACCCCAAACGAATGCCCATTAGTTGGTAGCTTCTTCCGTTTTTGCTTTAGCAAGCCAGATTATTGCGGCCACTAACCCATACATCAGCCAAGTGGATGTATTGGTAATGCCAGCCAAAGCCCACAAATGAATGCTCATGCCAATAAATCCAGAAAAAACAGCAGCCGCCCATAATTCATTCTGACGGGAAAGGAAAATTGCCGCCTTATACCCTCTAAAAACCAATACAACAATTAGGATTGCAAACGGAATCGTCCCAACCAATCCTGTTTCCGCTAGCAAGAGAATATAGGAGTTATGGGCTGACTTTTCATCGAAATGCCCCTGAGAAGAATATCTTAAAACTGATGGAATATCCAACTCAATCGAGACAGTCCGAAAGTGAGATGGTCCAATTCCTAAAAATTGATGTGATTGAAAAAGACGCAAACCTTTTTGCACCATAAGTTGTCGAATGGCATAAGACTTGTCTTCATCCAACCTTTGAAATGTCGAGAAGCGTTTTTCGAAAGGCTCAATCCAACTACGAGGTGCAAAATATGTAAATGTGAAAGCCAACAAAAGGAGACCGATCATTGCAAACAATCCCTGTGAGAATTTAGAGCGGCTGCGCATTAGAATGAAAAAAAACACTAAAGTAGAAATAGCTACAGAAATCCAAGAACTTCGTGAACCATTCATTGCTACAGCACCCCACACTACAAGTGTAGAAAGTAGAGCCAAAAAGCGTCTACGGCCGCTGACCGCAAAGGAAAGCAAAATTACTGCAAAGCTAGAGAACAAAATTCCATAGTCATTTTGAGTCAAAAACCGGGTCTCCACCCAGGCACCTATCTTACCAAAAACGATAACTTCCCACCAGCGCAAAAGTGCCAATACCGTAATGGCAACCGCCAGCCATTTTGCCACGCGCCATCCCAATTTGTTGTACGAAACAAAATAAGTAGTAACAACAAAAAATAGAAGCCAGTAGGCAAAACGGATAACTGCCAGCATGTCCTGAAGGCTATAAGTGGTCGTTCCAACCCGCAAGCCATTTCCCAATGAGGAAGATACAATCCCAAGGCAGATAAATATCGCAAAAGTTATCCACAGACGATATTCTCTAAACCAAGGTTTAGGCGCACGAAAAAAGGTTTCAAGAGCAATCAAGAAGAAAAGAGGGGCTGAGATGGAAAGACCTAATAAGGGCACATCAACAATTGGAAGGACCGTATAAGCAGCAATCATCAAGAATAAAGAGATCAAAGTAGAAGAATAGGGGATATAGGAAAAAGACTTATGTCCACCAGGCAGGGTTTTTATTCGATGATTTGAAGTAAGAATATTATTTTGCATAGGATATACCCGATATGATTTCAAGGTGCTGAATAGATTCTTTTGAATCATCTATCCAATTGATACGCGGTGTCAATGTCCGCGCCCGCGGTGATTGTATCAATCCACGTAAAGCGCCCATCATATAACCCCATGCATACATAAAACGAGCTGCACGCAAATCAATTAAAAGCCATCCCCAATTAATAATAATATTCCAAAGATAGCTTTTTAAGAGAGCTATTCGGTCTGAAAGCAGCGGCTTCTCTCTCAATCGGTAATGATCATTGAGAAAACGACGACTGTATGCTCGAGCATATGCTAATTGTCGCATATCAGCGGGGTAAGCCTTTGACGAATCGCTGTCAGGGTGTTGAACACTAACACAATGTGCATATAACAACTCTCCACCAAGTCCAACGCAACGAGAAAGGTATGTGTCATCTGCGCCCAGTCCACAACGAATTTCACTGAGAGCAAATACATCCTCCGAAAAAACAACCTTGCGCAGGCCGCTTTTTCGATACGACATCACCCCCCCACATAACCATTGTACGATTTCATAATCATTGCCTGTATTGGTCGGCATAATGCGATCTCCCGAAGGCGTTAATCCACCAGGAGCAATGCCGAAACTACTACCCATAAATCTTAAGATTCTCCATTTGGGCAGAACACCAGCTGACAAATTTCGTGACGGAAAAACAATTCTAGGCGTAATTCCAACAATGAAACGGTCATTCCATGTAAAAGGGGCTGTCAATTTTTCAATAGAATCATTCTGTATTAATCGAATATCGTCGTCAATAAAAATAACCCACTCACAATCCCCTATGGATTCGACACCAAGGAAGCGCTGATACGGCGCATTCCCATGATTAGAAGGAATATATTTGACAACCATATTAATTGGAAATTGAAATTGCATCAGCATAGAGTTGACTTCTGTTGATTTAGAGTCACCATCTACAACAATCAATTCATCAGGTAAAGTTGTCTGCATCAATAAGTCGGTTATCAAATATTTTAATAGCAACGCACGTTTATATGTCGGTATAACAACTGCAAGTTTTCTGTGATTCAAGGGTATTTTCCTTCTACGGCAGGTTAGCCAGTTGCTCCAGCGTGTCGACCGAAAACCATTGCTTCGGATAAATATTGGAGACTTTCAACTGTTTAACAGCTATTAACGCGTTCCAGACAGAATAGAAATCATCCCCGGTAGACAAAATTGTACTAATAAAAGCAGGGTTGAGAACTTGAATACCGGAACAATAGATCTCATGCGGGATTTGGCGTTGCACACTAATCACTACGCCATTATTGTGCTCAATATAATCGCCTTCGATGGATAGGATAGGCATAACCGGAACTAACATACAAGCCGGTTTACCCAGGGTTTGATATTCATGCTCTAAAAACATAAAATCCAGTTCGGTAATGTTGTCTGTAGTTAAAACCAAAACTGGGGTATTGACATAACGCATAACTGTATTCCTGATCCACCAGGCGTTGCCATGCCCTTCTGTATTGATCACAGTATCCACACCGCGCTCCATTAGGTAACTGGACAACATGGCTTTTTTATAGCCAACTGTAACATGAACATACGGGACATTCCGGTTTAGCATAGTGAGATTGTTGCCAATCAATGTATCCAGCTTGTATGGGACCATGGATTTAGGCAACACGTCTGTCAGAGGGCGCATACGATTACCTCGCCCTGCAGCCATAATTAGTGCATGTTGAATAAGGCCTTGAATCATAATTCTTCAACAGGAGGGTTGTTGATAATGGACAAAATTTCGTCACTTGTCAAACGTAATGCATTTCCAGAGGACAACACCTCTTTAATAGGATATTCCACTATCTGATTAAATGAAATCACAAAATACGAAACATTTCCATATTTTTTTTCGGTCGTATATGGCAACTCCAATTCCCCGATTAAATATTCCAACTCGCGCTCTCCTGGTCTTCCAACAATTTGCTCATAACGGGCATTTTCCTGTTTCACCCATACATCCAAAATATCTTTCATGCGAGCCGACTTCATACGCATCCCCACTACTTTGCCATGTAAATCATGCGCATTCGCAAAAGCAGTAAGCACCAAATCAACAGCATCATCCACGGTAAAGAAAAACCGAACCATTTCGGGACCTGCAGTGCCGATGACACCGTTCTCCTTTAGCATCTTACGCCAAATGGGTAGGACTGAGCCTGTTGACCAGGCCACGTTCCCATAGCGGACACAAAGGA
>JANNKF010000057.1:0-12115 GCA_031396165.1 Bacteroidales bacterium
GAACCAAATATCGTGAACAGGATGGCAAGTATTACTTTGCATATTCAAGGGCTGAGGTAAGATTCAAAGTCGACTGGAAGAAGAAACTCTTCAATACATACTATACAACAATGTCTGAAATTGCAGTCACTGACAGGACTACCGAGGAAGTTATTAAATTTGCAAATAAGGATAAAATCAGATACACTGATGTTTTCTCTGAAAAAGTCACTGCATTTACAGATCCGGAATTCTGGGGTGAGTACAACGTAATTGAACCCGACCAGAGCATCGAATCAGCAATACGTAGACTCAGCAGAAAACTCAAATTCAGCGACAGGGAAGATCTTGACAAATAATGATCAATAGATGATCGGGGATACAGAAATAATAGGGAGGATCAGACAAGGCGACAAAGGACAGTTTGAGTTGCTTTTCAGGTCCTCCTATGTTTCCCTGGTACGCTACGCTATGACACTGATAAAGGATTATGATACTGCAGAAGAAATAGTACAGGACCTTTTTTTCAGACTCTGGCAGGATAAAGAAAAATTGAATATTGAAAGTTCTTTAAATGGCTATCTGTTCAGGTCGGTACACAACAAATGCCTTCACTTCATTGAACATAAAAAGGTTGTGGATCGTCATGCAGGAGAGATGCTTCAGCAGGAACAGGGAAGTCAGGAGAGTCCTTCAGACATTCTTCACTACAAAGAGTTGCAAGTGAGAATAGCGAAGATCCTGGAAAGGCTTCCTGAAAGATGCGGACAGATTTTTTATATGAGCAGATTTGAGGGATTGAAATATACAGAGATCGCCGAAAAACTCTCTGTATCAATAAAAACAGTGGAATCGAATATGGGCAAAGCACTTAAGGAATTCCGCAAAGAATTGACAGAACAATGAAAGAGATGAAAAATGATGAGAGATTTACTGAGAAAGAATGGGAGGAACTTGCCTCCATGCTCTCAGGTGAAAAAAGTGGTAACGAAGAACTCGTCAACCGCTTTGCAGCTGATGATATTAATAAAACCGGTGATATGTGGAGGGAGCTTGGAAATATGAGCCATGAAAAGGAAATCGATGTCGACGGGGCCTGGAAAAAGGTTTCTTCAAGAATTAATGAGAACAGATTTCAGATAATGAGATCCTCATATTTACGAATAGCCGCTGCTGCTCTGATCATTCTGGGTATTGGATCAGTCTCTCTCTATCTTATTAATACTCGTTATTTAAGCAAGAAAGTATCTGTGGCAACCAGTATTGATGAAAAAAACAAAGTTGTAAATCTCCCCGACGGAAGTAAAATATCGCTTAACAGGAATTCCGAATTAAGCTATCGCGAAAATTACGGGAAGAGGAACAGGAATGTTAAACTTACAGGAGAAGCATTCTTCGAAATAGCCCCAGATGCAGCTAAACCTTTTATTATTGATGCAGGAAAAGCTGATGTGAAAGTTATCGGAACCTCCTTCAATGTTATCACAAACAATAATAACTCAGCTGTTGAGGTCTTTGTAGCAACCGGGAAAGTAATCCTCTCAGACAAATCCGGATCGAAGTCATTATCGCTTGATCCGGGTTTTGTGGGAAATATGAATTCGGAGACATCTGCAAAAGCAATTAACAATGATCCAAATTACCTTGCGTGGAACACAGGCAGACTGGTTTACACCGGGCAGAAACTTGATGTGGTTTTCAAAGATCTCAGGCGGGTATATAATATGAATATAGTTACTGATGACCCTTCTATTCTTGAAAATCCCTGGAATTCACCTATCGATCCGGGAGCAGAGGAAACAATAATTCTTATTATTTGTCGTAGCTTTAACCTGAGTTATACAAAAGATGGTGATGTATATCATCTTGCTAAAAAATAACTCCTAATTGAAAAATGCCGTCTTTCAATGGCAATAATTTCTTAAATTTTCTGGCTGTCGCATTGTTTCTTTTGCCTATCCTGCCTGAAACAGCGATATGCCAGAGAGGGATTCTTGATTCAACCTATACATTCAAAGTTGGAATAGTAAAAACAGACAATGCCCTCGACATCATAAGTAAAAGAACCGGTTACAATTTTACATACGACAGCAGGCTCATTGATTCTGAGAGAAAAACAGCTCTGACATTCAACGACATACAACTTAGTGCCGTTCTTGACAGTATACTACAGAATGACACAATCGAATACTCAGTAATCGATAAATATATAATTATCTCACGTGCAGAGAAACCATCTGCCCCAACAGATGGTCCCTCTTCAACAGGTACTGTTAATTTAATAACAGGGATAGTTGTTGATGAGGAAACATCTGAACCACTGCCCTTTGCTACTATAGGACTGCGAAATAAAGGCAGAGGAACAGTTACAAATTTCAGCGGTGAATTTGGACTCAATATCACAACTGAAAATCATTCAGATACCCTCTCAATCTCCTATCTCGGCTATTTCGGCAGGGATATTCCGGTAATGAATGCTCTCGGAAGTAATATGACAATATCGATGAAGCGGGAATTCATATCCATACCTGAAATCATTATCAGGAATCAGATCCCCCAGGATATTATTGCCAGGGCCAGACATGCTATTGCGAAAAACTACGGAACCACACCAGCCTCTATGACAGCTTTTTACAGAGAGGGAGTGCTTAAAAAAGCAGAAATTCAATCCTACTCTGAAGCAATATTGCAGATTTATAAAAGTGCTTATTCCGGTACACTTTTAAACGACCAGATAAAGGTATTTAAAAGCAGGAAAATTGAAAATATTGATCGGAGCGACACTCTGGCAATAAGACTGAAAGCAGGACTAAGTACCTGTCTTGAACTTGACGGGGCAAAAAACCTTTTCGACTTCATTACCTCGGCCAGCTCGGCGGATTATTCTTACCGGATGACAGATATCGTAACATATGATGATGAATCTGCATATGCCATTGAGTTTCAGCAACGGGAAAGTGTGGATTTGCCCCTCTTCAAGGGGACAATATACATTAATACAGCCGATTATGGGATCCTGTTTGCAGAGTTCGAACTGAACCCGGCACTGATACACAAAATGAAAGATACATTCATTTCAAATGCATCAAGAGGATTCAATACCTGGCCCGTATCTGTTAAATATACAGTCAGTTACCGGAAGGTAAATGATCGATATTTTTTGAATCATGTTCGTGGCGATCTGGTTTTTGCATCAAAACAAAGAAAGAAGGTATTCAATACCCTCTTCAGGGTGTTTTTTGAACTGGCAGTAACTGAAACCAGTTTAGATAATGTTACCCGTTTCGACAGGGAAGAACTCGCCCCTATTCACTCGGTATTTTCAAGAACCATAAACAACTATGATCCTCTCTTCTGGGGAGATCAGGATTTCCTCAGACCTGAGGATAACCTGCTGCAGTCGTTAAAAAATATGAATGTGAGATTGCAGGAATTCTCTAAATAATTGCGGATTGCTGCCGCTTCGTGTCTGTCCGCCAAATAAATTCTGCTTTGATCGGTTTGCCCCCTGCCGCTTCGCGGCTGTCCCCCTGAAGGGGGTCTAAATTCTACTATTTAGCTGAATTATACTTAGTTGCAGAGGATTAGCCCCCCCGTGGGGGGGTTGGGGGGCAAATACTTTAATATTTGTCGATTAGCCTGTAAAGCTCCGTAAGATCCGGCGTAAGAATAATATCAGTCCTTCTGTTCTTGGTACGTGCATCTGTTGTACTGCGCGAATCAACAGGAAGAAACTCGCTCCTGCCCGAAGCAGTTAGTCGTTTTGCATCGATATTTGTGCCTTCAAGAAGTGTCCGTACCACTGTTGTGGCTCTTTTTACACTTAGATCCCAGTTATCCTTAAGCTGTCCGCTACCCGGATTGTAAGGAACATTATCAGTATGGCCTTCGATCATTATCTGAATGTCAGCATTTTTTTCGAGTACCCCGGCCAGTTTCTTTAATGCGTTTCTGCCATTGGCATCAATATCCCAGCTGGCAGATTTGAAAAGGAGTTTTTCATCAAGAGAAACATACACTTTCCCGTTTTTCATAGAGACTGTTAGTCCATTATTCTCGAATCCGAGAAGTGCCTCTGAAACCTTGGATTTAAGATCCTGGACAATTTTTTTCTGACCGTCGAGTATCTTCTCAAGTTCGGCCAGTCTTGCATTTCTTTTCTCGAGTTCAAACGTAAGCTCATCAAGTGATGTCTTCTTAGTATCAAGATTCTGTTCCAGCTGACGAAGCAGATCCTCTTTATTCTGAAGATTTTGCTGCGCTGCCTGAAGCTCGGTAAGTAGTTTCTGCGTCTCCTTTACATTTCCCCTGATCAGATCTTCCTGAGCATTCTGCAATTCGTTGTACTTTGATAAAGTTTTATTATAATCTCCAACTGCCTTATCGCGGGTACTCTGGGCAACTGCAATCTCCTGCCTGACATCACCAATCTCCTTTTCCATTGTCGCAAGTTTCGCCTCAAGCTCCCTGTTCTGCATTTCCAGGCTAATATTATCTGACTTAAATGAATCTCTTTCATTCATAAACTGTTTACTGGTATCCTGCAAACCACTGTATTTCTTACCAGAGACACATGACACTAATGACAATACTATGAATGAGATACCGGTAATATAAAGGAAGGATTTTTTCATGTTTTCAATCTGATTTATAGTATAACACCTATTCTGCGCATAAAATTGCACGATGACCTGCATTTTCGAAACAAAAATAAGAAAATCCCGAAGATGGTTCATTAAACAAGCGGGAATAATAATTGTTATATTTGCCATCGATTTGATTTAACCATTTTCTAATGGATAAAACAGAAAACTTCCTCCAAAATATTTTTACACCCGAAGATCTCAGAAAACTTGATCCTGCTGATCTTATGCAGGTTAGTGCAGAGTTGCGTCAGTTTATCATTGATATAGTCTGTAATAACCCGGGTCATTTTGGAGCGAGTCTTGGTGTTGTTGAATTAACTGTTGCTCTTCATTATGTGTTTAACACACCATATGATAAACTTATATGGGATGTTGGTCACCAGGCATATGGCCATAAGATCCTTACCGGACGCAGAGAGAATTTCGCTACCAACAGGAGATATAAGGGAATTTCAGGTTTCCCAAAAATGGCTGAAAGTGAATATGATGCATTTGGAACAGGTCACTCATCCACATCAATATCAGCAGCGCTTGGTATGGCTGTTGCTGCCACAGAAAAGGGAGAAAAAAGACATGTGGTAGCTGTTATAGGTGATGGCGCAATGACTGCCGGCCAGGCTTTTGAAGGTCTCAATAACGCCGGTATAAGTAAATCGGATATACTGGTGATCCTGAATGACAACAACATTGCCATTGATGCTAATGTAGGAGCACTTAAGGAGTATCTGCTCGACATAACAACAAGCAGGACATATAATAAATTCAAGGACAAAGTCTGGAATATGCTAGGGAGCTTTGGTAAACTGGGACCCAATGCCCGTACCCTGGCATCGCAGCTCGAGGCAGGTTTCAAGTCAACAATTCTCGACAGAAGCAACCTTTTTGAGGGCTTCAATTTCAGGTATTTCGGCCCAATCGACGGTCACGATGTACTTCATCTTACAAAAGTACTCGAAGATCTCAAAAGGATCCCTGGTCCAAAACTTCTACATTGTCTGACTGTGAAAGGAAAAGGATTCAGGCAGGCAGAGGAGAATCAGACCACATTCCATGCTCCGGGGAAATTCAATAAAGAAACCGGGGAGATACTGGATATTACGAAGGGTGAAACGATACTGACATTTCAGGAGGTTTTTGGAAGAACTCTTCTGGAACTTGCCGGAATGAATCCAAAAATTGTCGGGATAACTCCCGCTATGCCTTCAGGCAGCTCAATGAACATTATGATGAGGGAGATGCCCGAAAGGGTTTATGATGTAGGGATCGCTGAGCAGCATGCTGTTACATTTTCGGCAGGTCTTGCCACTCAGGGAATTATACCATATTGCCATATTTATTCATCGTTTATACAGAGAGCTTATGACCAGATTATACACGATGTGGCTTTACAGAATCTTCATGTGGTTTTTTGTGTCGACCGTGGGGGTCTGGTAGGTGCCGACGGGGCAACACATCATGGTTTTTTCGATATGGCTTTTATGCGGTCAATCCCGAATATGATTGTAGCAGCACCTATGGACGAGCTGGAGTTAAGGAATATGCTTTATTCAGCCCAGCTTGAAAAAAACAGATCCCCGTACGCAATCCGTTATCCACGGGGCAAAGGAATCCATTCCGACTGGAAAAGACCATTTGAAGAAATTGAAACAGGAATAGCTCGTCAGCTAAGTGATGGTGATGAAGTAGCTATATTGAGTATCGGTTATCCCGGAAATATTGCTTCCTCAGTTGTCGCGAAGATGAAAAAGGAAGGCCTCTCCATTGCACATTATGATATGAGATTTGTGGCTCCGCTGGACAAGAATGTACTACATAGTGTTTTTAAGAAGTTCTCTCATATTATAACTATTGAAGACGGAATACTCAAGGGAGGTTTTGGAAGCGCAGTTTTGGAATTCATGTCAGATTTCGGGTACAATTCAGATGTACGCCGCCTTGGAATACCCGATTATTTTGTTGAACATGGCACTCAGGATGAGCTTTACAAAGAGTGCGGGTTTGATGCTGAGGGGATTGAGCTTGCGATACAGGAAATTCTTGTAAGAATAGGAGATCATAAGGAAAGATAAAAGACAAATGTAAAAAGACAAAAGTTTTTTATACTTTCGCAGTCCTATCAGAATTTGCCCGGATGGCGGAATTGGTAGACGCGCTGGTCTCAAACACCAGTGGCAGCAATGCTGTGCCGGTTCGATCCCGGCTCCGGGTACAGAAAAAGGGCGAGAGTGAGAGCGAGTGCGAGAGCAATCGCGAACACTCTCGCTCTGTTTTCTCAGATATCAGCCCATAAATCAATTAAAATCTTCAGAAAAGGTTCAGAATAAAATTTTCAAATAATCAGGGAACTCTGAAGCAAGGATATTAATCCTGAAGTAACCACATCTTAATGCAATTTTAACTAGTAAACTTCCATCATACCATAATTTAGGTGTTAATAATTGCTTACATAAATACTCAAAGATTATGGATAGTAACGAAATCAAATTCCTGCTCAATTACCTGGAGAACAACCCGGTATGTCTTAATCCATTACAATATGAATTCATAGTTTCATTGAAAGAAAATTATAGATGGACCGGGGTCATCACAAAACGGCAGATTGAATGCCTTAGTGATCTGAAAGGGTATATTCCATCCTTGTCCGTCGAAAAAACTATTTATGAAACTGAAACTGATAAATATGAGGCTCAGTATTCATCTTTCGATCATTTTACAACCTTTAAAATTTGAGGGCCAGCTATTGATAAAAATGCTCCTGCTTTCTTGAGTTTAACCATTCTTCCTAAAAAGAATTCTAAATTCTCACCAGACCCTTCACCCAGACCTCCCGTTAATCAGAAACTCAAATCCTATCTAACTATAAGCGTTGCAGTTGAAATACCTGTTTTTCCATCTTCGGCCATCCCTTTGACTACAATTGTATATTCTGAAGTTTCATCCGATGTAAAGAGTTCCACATATACTTTCCCATCCTTTGTTGTATGAATGTCAGGGTTCCAGTATAATGTGTTACGGTAATCAGGAATGCGGCTTTCTTTTAACCGGTCGGTACTATAATCGGGAGAATAAAACACTTTACCTGTCTGACATGCCTCATAAACCTGTCTGAAGATTGTGTTGTCGAACTCCATGGCACTCAGGTTGCCTTTTTTTGTAATGAAACTCAGAATTCCGTCAAATACATTTTCTGAAAAGAAGTATCGTTTATTAAGAATATCTGCCTTTTCAATCTCTTTTGAGTTGATAATCAGGACCTTTTCAAAATCATAAATCGGAACACCATCTATTAATACCAGAGGTTTGTTTTCGAAAGGGAGACTTTTTAATTTATTGATCAGTTTAAGTTCATATTTCCCATTCTGTTTTAATGTATACACATTTGGAATTATCTCTTTAACTACTTCACGTAAAGAAGAAAGTTCTATGTAATCTGACATCAAAATTGAATTCTCCGGTTTACCAAAAAAATCAGGAATTACTCTATTTTGTATCTCAGGGGTCTTTTGTCTGAAGGGCTCATAAAGGTTGTTAATCTGCATACTGATTACTGCATTGTTTATTGCGTCAATATTGCTGCTGTCGACCAAAAGCGCCCCTGGCTGAAAATTACTGAAAGAACTGTTGAATGGCTGTTTCAGATCGACATAGTATCCGGTAAAATCCGGATTTATAGGTTGGATCACAATTTCACTGATACCCGGTTCCCTGACAACAAAATAAAACTCACCTTTATCATTTGTTCCCGAAAACTGACATCTTGCAACCTTCCCGACGAATGAAAGTGACAAACCGCTATTCTTCAGAGGTTCACCCGATTCTTTCATCTTTATATTCCCATAAACAAGATGTCCCTCGAGCTCCGGTAAAAAATCCGGAGCATTCTTCCCCGAATTAATAATGCTGCCTTCCCGGAGCGATGCTGAGTCAGGCTCCTCTCCGATTTTTGTATTTACAATTCCCGTTTTGGCAACAGATATTGACAAGTCAGATTCAACAGGTGCTCCTGTATTATCTGTAGCTGTAATTTGAATCACTACCTTTTCCTTTGAGGTAAACTCAGCTTTATTAAGCTTAATCTGATAATTAATTTTCGCCGTGTTAACCTCTTTAACACCACTGATATTATTCACGAAGCCGGGAGAATCATTTTTGCTAACTGCCTGCATATATGATGTTTGCAAAAAAAGAGATTCAATATCTCCAAACGGATTAATAACTGAAATTGTTTGATGACAATAAAGATCTGCCGGCCAGTTCCGCATCCAGTTTGTATAGGCTCTAATAACATAATTGCCGGACACGAGGTTTTCAGGAATGCTGAATACCGATGAACCTGAACAGCCTTCAACACTTACCTTTAATTGTTTCAGAGGGAAATTGTTTTTATCCAGAAACTCCACATAAACAACCTTGCTCAGACTTACAGGTGCTTTTGTGGCAGCATTTATTGTTATCACTTCAAACCAGACATTCTCGCCGGTTATGTAAATGTCACGATCAGTATTCAATATGATGCTTTCTTTATATGGTTCCATTGAGGCAGCATACGAATTCCGGGAAAACAATTCCAGATTTGTCAGTGTTAACGTGACCACAAGAGCAATGAAATGCAATACATATAAACTGATATATGTTTTTACTTTTGAATTTACCTCAGGCTTGTACATTTCAGTTTAAGTCTATCCAGAAATCCGGCTTTGTTTGTACTCCCGTTAATTCGCAATCTGCACATTCAGGTTTTGCGAATACCATTTTATCGAGTTCGCTCGTTCCGGGTTTTAATAATGGTTCAACAAAATAATAATCGGATGTTATGCAATACATTTCATATAAATCATCCCATGTAAGGGGTGGAGAGAACAGTGATCTCGGATAATCCTTCGGAGCCATTTCAATACGTTTGCATGGATTCCTGTAGGTTGGAAAATTCATTCCGGAAATTTCACTGAAAGGGATAAATCTCCTCTTTTTTGTAACTGCCGATACCTGGAAGTATCCCAAAACACGTTCTTCGGGATTATTGACATTATGTATATTACTAATAACCGGAAATGGCTGCAATGAATAAATGTCGCCACCTTTTTCATTTATCTGTTTCATGTTATACCAGAAGTCATACTCTTTCTCTGATATCGAATACTGATTCATCAGAATACTGTACTGAAGCAGTAACCTGTCAGATTTTTCCGGATCAATAAATGATACTGACTGCCCGTCAACCTGATCAGATTTTCCAGTATAGGCAGAATATATCAGGATCTCTCTGGATTTTTGAATTTTATAACAATAGTCATTTACATCGGCAACAGGAACAAACAGTGTCTCATTTACATAATCATATTTTTTGGGGTTGGGAACCTTAAATTTCCATGTCTCCTCAAAGTCCCACCTGTAATATTTATTGGTCCCACTCTTTGAATCAAGAAAGATCCTCAGGCCTTCATTCATTACGGTACCACCCGCACCCAATTCCTGGTCCCTGGCATAATAGATATTGTCTATATCCGATACAGGTTCCATGGTATATGGTTCCGATTCATAAGGATTCCCGTTTTTTGTAAGGATATGTAAAGTATAGGTATTTCCTATGGTACCCTGAAAATCAATACTATCAGTTTTATAAGTTCCGTCCCCTATATTATTCAGAAATGTTATTTCCGAGTTTTCATCGGAGATAGAAACAGTTGCATCAGAAATAACCTCTGGTGATGTTATCTGGTCCTGTATAGATTTCGATAGCTTTACAGTATATGAAGAATTTTCGTTCGTAATCAGACCCTCAACAACCAACAGCGATTCATATCCGGTCAATTCCGGTACATAGGGTTCAACACATTGGCTGAATGTTATAATCAGAAAAATAACCAGAAATATATTTACTATGGATCTCAACATTAAACTAATGACTTATCAAATTACAAAACGGTCAGAATTACAATTCGGGAAACAAAAATAGCACTTATTATGTACCACGTTCTTATCATTCAAAAAGAATTAACAGTAAAACCAACTGTTGGTATTCAAAACTGATGGTCTCATTTCGTATCAACCCAGAAGTCTGGCTTTAAAGTAGTACCGGTCACTGCACAATCAGCACATTCCGGCTTTGTGAATACCAGCCGGTCAAGTTCAAGTGTCCCTTGTATATATTTTGGTTCAACAAAACTATATCCTGAAGTGGTATACATGTAATGAAGATCATCCCACGTCATCGGAGGATTGAAAGCGGCCCATGGCGGGATATGGGGTGAATCTTCAATCCTTTTACACGGGTAATGGTAATATGGAAGCTCAAACCCGACAACATCGATGAACGGAATATCCTTTCTCTTTTGTCTCACCGCAGAAACCTGAAAATACCCTAAGACTCTCTTATCAGGATTATCCACACAACGTATATTGCCAGGTACTGAATATGGTTGTGCTGCAAAAATGTCTCCGCCTATCTCGTTCACCTTGGTCAGATTATACCAGAATTCATACTCTTTTTGAGAAATCGAAAATTGCCTCACAAGAATACTATAATGCAGCAATAGCCTGTCAGTCTTGTCTGAAGCAATAAAAGTAACAGGCATTTTTTCGATACTTTTTGATTCACCGGGATAAACCCGGTTGATGAGAATTTCATCCGACTTTCTGCTCCTCCAGCAATACTCCCTTACGTTTGGATTCATAATGATATTATGCTCATTAAAATAGATGGCTCTTGCGGGCAACGGAATCTTAAACTTCCATGTTTCGTCATACTCCCATCTGTAATATCTTTCATCATCACCTTCCTTAGATCTCACATAGATTTGAATGCCAACATTATTTTCACTTCCATTGTTAACCAGTTTCTCTTCCTTCTGAAAGAAAATACTATCAATATCCGGAACATCCAGCATTACACACGGATCAGATTTGTATAATTCACCTTCACTTATTGAAATGTTCAGAGTATACGTTCTTCCAATAATCCCTTTGAACTGAGAATTGTCTGTTTTATAGATTCCATCACCTTTGTGGTCAAGAGAATAACTGTTACCTGAATCATCCGTTATGGATACCGTTGCATCAGTAACCATTTCAGGTGCAGTATTCTCCTGCAAAGATCTTGAAAGCCTGACTGAATGAGAGGTATCTTCATCAGTTATAAGGCCATCGACCACCAGAAGGGATTCATACCCGTCGAGGTTCGGAGTATACGGCTCAATGCAGGTTGAAAACAATAACAAAATAATCAAAGAGATTATCGTTCCCGAACCCGGCCTTAACATGAATTTTTGCTTGAGAGAATCTCCCTTCCTTCCAATTAAAATTTTATGACTATCGGGATTCAATAATAAGATATTAATATTAAAAAATTGTAAGCTTATAATTCTAATAATCAATTACTTCCACTTTATTTTACTTACCCCCTTTCCCGTCCCGCCTAAGCGGGAAGCTTTGTTTTCTGCTCCTTCCCCCTGGGGGAAGGTTGGGAAGGGGGTATAAATACAAAAAATGCT
>JANNKF010000078.1:0-1881 GCA_031396165.1 Bacteroidales bacterium
AACAGCCAGGTATGCAAAAGCCCTGGGTCATCCGGTAAGAGTATTTATTATGGATTTCCTGGTGAAAAATACCGGTAAATGCTGTTATAGTGGCGATATGGCAGAGGAACTTCCGATAGCGAGATCCACGCTTTCCCAGCACCTGAAGGAATTGAAAGATGCCGGACTTATCCAGGGAGAAATAAATCCGCCTTATATCAAGTATTGTATAAACAAAGAAAACTGGGCTGAGGCAAAAGAGATATTCGGGCTTTTCTTTAACCGGTAGATTATGATTAATAGATGAAAGAAAAAAATGCCACAAAGACACGAAGGCACAACGGTTTACAAAGAGGTTGTCCTTATCGATTTTTCCTTCGTGTTCCTTTGCGACTTAGCGTCCCCGCCCGTTCCGAAAAGGCACGTTCGGGCGGGTTAGTGGCAATAAAATAATACTAGAATAATGGAAATAAAAATTCTCGGGACAGGATGTCCCAAATGCAAAACACTGGAACAGATTACCAGGGATGTCGTAAGTAAGTATGGTATTGAAGCCACTGTAACAAAGGTTGAAGACATAATGGAGATACTGAAATACAACATCATGACAACACCTGCGCTCGTTATTGACGGGAAAGTAGTTATAAAAGGAAGAGTGCCCTCAGCCGATGAGATAAAACTATTGTTAATTAAATAACACAACCTTATATACCTTTTCACAAATGAAAAAATCAGTTTTTGCCATGATCGTTATTCTTTTCACAGTATCTGTTTCCTGTAAAACACAGGCTGAAAAGAAACAACAGATTGTTGCCGTTTCCGGTAACGATGTTGAAGTTTATTACTTTCATATGACCACCCGTTGTGTCACTTGTAAAACAATTGAGGCGGAAGCGAGGAGAGATGTAGAAATGCTTTATCCTGAGCAGTTTAAGTCGGGGAGGATAAGTTTTACATCACTGAATATCGAAGAACGCGCCGGTAAAGCAACCGGAGAACGGCTGGGCGTGAATAGTCAAACTCTTTTGATTGTAAAGGGCGATCAGAAGATTAATATTACTAATGAAGGCTTCCTGTACGCAGTAGCAAAACCGGAAAAATTCATGGAAGTTATTAAGGAAAAGGTTGATCCTCTTATGAAGTAGTTTCATGGAGTTCCTGACAAACTTCCTTGATAGCAGTTCGATGCCATGGGTGACGGCCATTTTGTTGGGGCTCATGACTGCAATAAGTCCGTGCCCATTAGCTACAAACATTACAGCAATCGGTTTTATTAGCAAAGATCTGAATGACCGGAACAGGGTCTTTTTCAATGGGTTATTCTATACTCTTGGCAGAGCAATATCGTACACTTTCATCGCTTTGATAATTTATTTTGGCGCTGACCAAATCAAATTCTCTGGTTTTTTCCAGAGATATGGCGAAAAGATCATCGGACCACTTTTGATGATAATTGGAGTATTTATGCTTGATATAATCAGCATTAATTTCCCCGGTTTTGCAGGTTTAACATCACGGATGGAAAGCAGGAAATCATGGAAGTACATTGATGCAGTACTTCTCGGAATGGTGTTTGCCCTTGCTTTTTGTCCATATAGCGGGGTGCTCTATTTCGGCATGCTAATACCAATGACGGTGACAAGTGCCTCCGGTTTATACCTTCCCGTATTGTTCGCTATTGCTTCAGGTATCCCGGTTATTCTGTTTGCATGGTTGCTGGCATATACAGTATCCGGAATTGGAGGCGTATATAATAAGATTAAAGTCTTTGAATTTTGGTTCAGACGGGTAATTGCATTCCTGTTTCTGGTCATAGGTATTTACTACATCGTACGAGTCTATTTTTAAGAGTTAAGTATAGTTTTGTAAAGTTTCATTTTCAAATTAGCACATTTTCAAATT
>JANNKF010000089.1:0-5079 GCA_031396165.1 Bacteroidales bacterium
TTGATAATTAGAAAAATAATCTTATTTTAATGAATTATTAATAATAGATGACATTTATACTAATTATCACATAATGAGAAACATAGCTATTTTTGCTTCCGGTTCCGGGACCAATGCAGAAAATATAATTAAATACTTTTCGACCAGAAATACTGCTCAGGTAAGTCTTGTTTTGTCAAATAAGCGTCAGGCGTTGGTGCTAAAAAGGGCTGAAGCACTTAATATAAGAACACTATTTTTCGAATATAAAGAATTTTATATTACAGGGAAAGTTCTCCGGTACCTTGCTTTATATAAAATTGATTTCATAGTGCTGGCGGGATTTTTATGGCTTGTACCTGAAACTATAATTGAACATTTCCAGGGTAGAATAATAAATATACACCCGGCTTTACTTCCTTTGTATGGAGGCAAGGGTATGTATGGAGATGCTGTTCATAAAGCTGTTCTGCAGAATAAGGACGCTAAATCGGGTATTACGATTCATTATGTGGACAAACTATATGATAAAGGAGATATAATATTCCAGACCCACTGCAAGGTGGAGAAGGGAGAAACTCCTGATTCTCTGGCAAATAAGGTTCATGCCCTGGAATACCTTCATTATCCTAAAATAATTGAAGATATGGTGATAAAGCTCCCCGATTTCCTAATTAAAGGTCCCGAGGAGGCTTAGTACCACAAGCTTATTCTTTTCAAACCGGCTGTGGTTCTGTTCTGCAACCGGTTCTACAGATGGTGCTTCAACCTTCAGCGGGTCAACGGGGGATCCGTTTTTATAGAATCTGAAGTCAAGATGGGGCCCGGTAGAGAGTCCGCTGGAACCCACATAGCCGATAACCTGCCCCTGCTTTACAAAAGTGCCACGGGAAATATCGGTACCGAACCGGCTAAGATGCAGATAAGCTGTGGCATATATACTATTGTGCTGAATTTTTACCATCTTTCCGGAAGCGCCTTCATTTGTGGCTGAGAGTATCCTGCCATCGCCTATAGCAAGAACAGGTGTTCCGAGAGGAGCAGCATAATCGACTCCGAAGTGCGCCCTTCGTATCCTTAATATTGGATGCATCCTGTTTGCTGAGAACCGGGAACTTATTCTGGAAAACTTCAGAGGTGCTTTCAGAAAGGCTTTTCTCAGACTGTTGCCTTCTATATCGAAGAAGGTCTCTGAACTGTCCTGAACGAAAGGAATGGCAGTTATTGTTGAACCCGCCCAGGTAAACTGCGCTCCGTATATTTTTCCGGCTCCGATCGATTTTTCCTCAATGAATAATTCTTCATAGATTACTTTAAAATTGTCACCTTTCTGCAAACCGAAGAAATCTACTGTCCAGGCAAATATTTCAGATAACTCAAATGCCAGATCCGGATGAAGACCTTTGTTTATCATTGCTTCCCAGAGCGAAGTTTCAATTGTCCCTGAGGCATATTTTATTTCGCTGGTAATTTTTTTCCTGAAAGGGGTTACATTAATGGAGTCGTTGAAGCTGAATACATAACTTATTGTTGGTTAATGTTCATAGACAAGGTACCGGGCTTTTGCGGCGCGGTCCCTGTCACAAAATAGAATATAGTTGTTTCCCGATTTGATATTTCTGACATCAAAAACAGAAGCTGAATTTCTTACCGACTGATCAATCTCAGACATACTTACACCATTCTTAATAAGAATTGCTGAAAGAAAGCCGTTTGGCTTAATTCGTCCGTGGATAAGGTTAAATGAATCAGCAGGTATACCATAAAGCATTACCGGAGAATATACTTTCTTGTAAGTAGTTGTATCCGTATCAATTTCCGCATTTTCAGGACTGGTCTCTTTCTTATTGTTACAGGAAGCTGAAAGTATAGTAAGGAGTATTAGGATTATGCTTTGTGAGATATTAAACTTCATTATGCAGGTAAGTTATTTGTAATAAATAATATTATAAGATCTATGAGACTGAAGTCCGCAATCCTCAATCCGCAATCCGAAATTCTTCCGACTTCCGTCTTCTTCAACCCTTTATAACAATATTCACAATCCTGTTCTGTACAACAATGATATTTGAAGGAGTGGCTTCTCCAAGCCATTTTTTTGCCCTTTCGTCAGACAGAACAATGCTGATGATCTCCTCTTTACTCATATTTACAGGAAGTGCGATATTGAACCTCATCTTTCCATTGAAGGAAACAGGATAGTCGAATTTTTCCTCTTTCAGAAACTCTTCATTAAATGACGGCCATGGTTCATAGGCAAGAGTTTTGTCATTCCCCAGCAGATTCCAGAGTTCTTCGGCCATGTGCGGGGCAAATGGCGATAGTACCTTTGTAAATGTACATGCTGTTTCATGTGTAACTTTCCCCTTCTTTATGGCAAGATTAATGAAAATCATCATAGCAGAAATGGCAGTATTAAAACGGAGAGTTTCGATATCCCCTGCCGCCTTCTTAATCAGATGGTGTAGCGCCTTTAAAACTTCAGCATCTTCTTCTCCCTGACCTATATTCTCAGGATTTGACAGGAACCTGAAGGCTCTGCCAAGAAAACCGAATACCCCTTTTACTCCTTTGTCATCCCATGGTTTAGTGACATCGAGCGGACCCATAAACATTTCATAAAGCCGCAATGAATCCGCCCCGTATTTTGAGGTGACATCATCGGGATTAACAACATTTTTAAGTGATTTAGACATCTTAGCAACAATCTGTTTCAGTTGTGCGCCGGTCTCTTTATGAAAATATTTTCCTTCCCTGTCCTCAACCAGATCACCTGAAACTTTTGCCCCGGATTCTGTCTCATACGCAAAAGCAAGGATCATACCCTGATTAAATAATCTCTGATAGGGCTCATCGGTTGATACTATTCCAAGATCGAATAAGACTTTATGCCAGAACCGGCTGTAAAGGAGATGAAGAACTGCATGTTCGGCGCCACCTATATACAGATCTACAGGCATCCAGTATTTTTCTTTTGCCTTGTCAAAGATCATCTCGTCATTAAGCGGGTCGATAAAACGAAGATAGTACCAGCATGACCCGGCCCATTGAGGCATGGTATTGGTCTCTCTTCTGCCGTTACGTCCGTTTTTATCAGTTACATTAAGCCACTCATCTGAATTGGAAAGGGGTGACTCACCTGATTCGCCCGGAAGATATTTTTCAAGTTCCGGAAGTTCGAGCGGAAGTTCATTGTCATTAAGGAGGGTAATTTCCCCATCATCCCAGTGTATAACAGGGAATGGTTCGCCCCAGTATCTCTGTCTGCTGAAGAGCCAGTCGCGGAGCTTATAATTAACTTTTGATCTGCCGAGATTTTTACTCTCAAGCCATTTTATAATCTGTGCTAAGCCTGCCTCTTTATTTAGTCCGTTAATATTTATTCCGGTTGAATCATCAGAAGAGTTAATGTATAATCCATCTTCAGTCCAGCACTCTTTTCCCTCAAGGATACTTCTCCTCTGATCAGCGTCTGTAACAGCCGGATCCTGTATACAGTCAATCTGCAGGTTGAATTTCCGGGCAAATTCAAAGTCTCTCGTATCGTGTGCAGGTACTGCCATGATGGCGCCGGTTCCATATCCAGTCAAAACATAGTCGGCAATCCAGATCGGGATCTTTTTGTTATTTACGGGGTTAATTGCGAACCTTCCGGTGAAGACCCCGGTCTTTTCTTTTGCCAGGTCGGTACGATCGAGATCCGATTTAAGTGAAGTGGCTTTGATATAATTGTTTACATCAATCTTTTTATCTGTAGTGGTGATGCTCTCAACCATAGGGTGTTCAGGTGCCAATACCATATAGGTGGCTCCGAAAAGTGTATCCGGACGTGTTGTGAAAACAATAAGTTTTTTGTCTATTCCATCAATTCCGAAATCAACTTCTGCTCCTGTTGATCTTCCTATCCAGTTGCGCTGCATATCTTTAATGCCTTCGGGCCAGTTGAGACTGTCGATTCCTTTCAGGAGTCTTTCAGCATAGAGCTGAATCCGGAGCATCCATTGCTTAAGATTTTTCTTTTCAACCCTGTTTCCGCATTTTTCATGTGAGCCATCAGTGAGAACCTCTTCATTTGCACAAACTATCCGGCAGCTTGGGCACCACCATACCTGAGCGTTGGCATAATATGCAAGGCGTTGAGAATCAATATATTTAGTTCTTTCATCATGAGTAAGTAGTGAAATCTGATTTGGTATTGGCAATTCTGATATTGGTCTGCCTTTCTGAAGTTTATGATCGAACCAGGTGTTATAAAGACGAATGAATATCCATTGGGTCCATTTGAAATATTTTGGATCGGTAGTATTTATTTCTTTATCCCAATCGTAGCTAAGTCCGAGTTCTTTGATCTGTCTTCTGAACGTATCACAATTGTTTTTTGTGGTGATTGAAGGATGTGTTCCGGTTTGAATAGCGTACTGTTCGGCCGGGAGTCCGAATGCATCCCAGCCCATAGGGTGAAGAACATTAAATCCCTTCATTCTCTTGTATCTGCTGAAGATATCGGTTGCTGTATAACCCTCAGGATGACCAACATGAAGGCCAGCTCCGGAAGGATATGGGAACATATCTAGGATATAACACTTATTCGGGTTTGTTAAATCTTCAGGAGTTTTAAAGGTTTTATTTTCCTCCCAGTATTTCTGCCATTTCTTCTCTATCTCGTGGAAATTGTAATCCATCTTAATCTTTAATTATAATTATTCAATAATTTTAGGCACTTCGGACTTTAGCTCACTTCGAACTTCTTCAAATTAAGATGGCAAAAATAGAAAATCTTTGGCAGAAATCATAGTAGGGACACGCCACGGCGTGTCCAAGCAGAAAATATTAGAGTCATACCACGGCGTGTCCCTACAGAAACCATAATGTATAATTGTAGGGTCATGCCATGGCATGATCCAGTCAGAATAATCTTAGTTTGGTGTATTTCATTAAATTCTCTGCAAATAGTTGTAAAACCGGGCATTTGGTTATATTTTTGCGCAATTGATCCGGTCCCGTAGTTCAATGGATACCTGCCTGCCGGCAGGCAGGGAATGACAGATTCCATTGGCAATAGGTTGGAGAAATTATATGGTCCCGTAGTTCAATGGATAG
>JANNKF010000156.1:0-5736 GCA_031396165.1 Bacteroidales bacterium
ATCTGAGGGAAATTACGGTTTTACGGCATGACGGCTTTACGGCATTGTTGCCTTTATGCCGTTACGCCTTAATGCCGTTACACCGTTATACCCCCTCTTCCCTGTCAATTTGTCAACATCCCGACCTTGGCAGGTAATTTGTTAATTAGACTACTATAACGGAAAACCAGTGAGCAATGATGAAGAGAAAAACGCAAGAGAAGGAAGAATTAAAAGATAACGACGTCAATAAAACAACTGATAATAAAGAGTATACAGAAAACAGGGAGAATATATCATCGGCTGAATCAGGAAAACAAGGACAAGGCAGCGAGGCAGGTTCCTATCAGGATTCTGACAAAGCAGTAGCTGAGGTCAGGGTTGTTGAAGAAAAACTGGCAGAGATGCAGGATAAATACATCAGGCTTTCTGCTGAATTTGATAATTACAGAAAAAGAACCCTGCGTGAGAAAATGGAAATGTCAAAGTATGCTGAAGAAAATTTCATGCTCAAGATAATTCCGGTAATGGACGATTTTGAAAGAGCATTACAGCATATGGATTCAGCTTCTGACATTATAGCTATAAAAAACGGTATTGATATCATTTACAATAAGTTCAGTGAATTTCTGAAACAGAACGGAATCAGAGAAATTGAATCATTGAACTGCAACTTCAATGTAGATCTTTATGAAGCGGTTGCAAAAGTACCTGTGGAGGAATCAGACAGAAAAGGGAAAGTAGTTGATGTTGTTTTAAAGGGGTACTATTTGCAGGACAAGGTGTTACGGTTTTCGAAAGTTGTAGTGGGTGAATAATTCAGAATAATCATATAGAGGATATTAAATAAAGACACGGATGGGAAAAAGAGATTATTATGAAGTGCTGGGTGTTTCCAAAGAGGCTACAAAAGAGGAGATCAAGAAAGCATACAGGAAACAGGCTCTGAAATTTCATCCCGATAAAAATCCCGGTGATAAAAAATCGGAGGAAAATTTCAAAGAAGCAGCCGAAGCATACGAAGTGTTGAGTAATGAGGAGAAGAAAGCACGTTACGATCGGTACGGACATGCCGGAATGGGAAATTCAGGAGGTGGTTTCAGCGGACAGAATATGACCATGGATGATATATTTTCATCTTTCGGTGATATTTTTGGTGATGCATTTGGTGGCTTCGGAGGATTCGGAGGCGGAAGACGTGGCGGAGGCAGAAGAGTTAATAAAGGAAGTAACCTTCGTGTGAAAGTTAAGCTGAACCTGCAGGAAATAGCAAACGGAACTGAGAAAAAAATAAAGGTAAACAAATATGTAAACTGTGATAAATGCGGAGGAACAGGTGCTGCAGATCCTTCAAGTATATCAACTTGTCCGACCTGTCATGGGTCAGGACATGTTACACGGATTACAAATACTATGCTCGGACAAATGCAAACTTCATCGGTCTGCCCTTCGTGCGGCGGTGATGGCAAAACTATAACAAAGAAATGTACCTCCTGTTATGGTGAAGGTGTCGTTCAGAAAGAGGAGGTAATAAAGATAAATATTCCTGCCGGTGTTGGTAAAGGAATGCAGATGACAGTCGCAGGAAAAGGAAATTCCCCAAGAAGAGGCGGAATTGATGGGGATCTCCTGGTAGTAATTGATGAAGAAGAACATCCGGAACTGATCCGTGAAGGCAACGACCTTATTTACAATCTATTCGTCAGCATACCCGATGCCGTCCTCGGAACACATGTTGAGGTTCCTACAGTCGACAATAATGTAAAGATCAAAATAGAGCCTGGAACCCAGCCTGGTAAAATACTGCGTCTGAGAGGAAAAGGATTGCCGGAAGTGAATGGTTATGGAAGAGGTGATCTTCTCGTAAATGTTAATGTGTGGATTCCTAAAAGTGTTAGCAAGGAAGAAATGAAGATCTTTGAGAAATTCAAAGATTCTGAATCATTTACTCCTAGTCCCGATGCAAACGACAGAGGCTTCTTCGAAAGAATGAAGGGATACTTCGAGTAAGATCAACTCTGGCAAATTATTTTGATTTTTCTCTGTCTAACTCTGTGTTACTCAGTGATAGTTATTCATTTTTTTTAGTTACTCAGAGTTTTATATATATTTACACTTCAATTTTTAATTCATAATATATCCCTATGGCACTTTTTGAAGCAAAGAATGTCACTAAACAGTACGGCGACCATCTTGCACTGGATAGTGTAAGCATCTCTGTACCTGAACAATGCATCTATGGACTACTTGGACCGAACGGTGCAGGCAAAACAACACTGATAAGGATTATCAATCAGATTACAGGACCCGATTCCGGCGAACTATTCCTGAATGGAAAGAAATTGTTGCCTCAGGATGTTCAGTTCATTGGATACCTGCCAGAGGAAAGGGGTCTTTATAAAAAAATGAAAGTAGGGGAACAGGCCCTTTACTTCGCACAGCTCAAAGGGCTCTCTAAAGCAGAAGCAATGAAGAGACTTAAATACTGGTTTAAGAAACTCGATATTGTCGACTGGTGGGGGAAAAAAGTCGAAGAACTCTCAAAAGGTATGCAGCAGAAGGTTCAGTTTGTAATTACAATCCTTCACGAACCGAAGCTCCTGATATTTGATGAGCCGTTCACAGGTTTTGATCCGTTGAATGCAAATACAATTAAGAATGAAATTCTTTTCCTGCGCGAAAGGGGAGCAACGATCATATTTTCTACTCACAATATGGGCTCTGTAGAAGAACTTTGTGACAATATAACCCTCATAGATAAAGCAAAAACCATCCTTGAGGGTAGCGTTTCTCAGATTCGCAGCCAGTGGGCAGCAAATGAATATGATCTCACTTTGGAGGGCGATGTGAAGATAGAAGGTAATGGTCATTATAATATCCTGAGCCAGCAAAAAGAGAACAATAAAAGCATAATCAGGCTAAAGACTACGAGCAACATAAGTACGAATGACATTCTCCAGACTCTTATGAAATCGGGGAATATTGTTTCATTCAACCCTGCTCTACCATCAATGAATGAGATTTTTATCAGGGTAATAGAAGCCCGTAACTAACTACTTCAAAATCATCGTAACAATAATATTATGAACAAGATATCTGTTATTATAAAGAGAGAGTACGTCACAAGAGTAAGAAAGAAATCGTTCATTATCATGACAATCCTTGCGCCTGTTCTCATGGCTGCAATAATCATTCTGCCCACGGCCCTGATGATGAACCAGGATGCTGATTTCAAGAAGATTGCTGTGATTGAAGATAAATCAGACCTTTTTAAAGGTGTAATCAAAAATACAAAAGAGGCTGAGTTTGAATATCTCGGAAACAGAAGGCTTGAAGACCTTATGAACACATTTGAAGAAGAAGGATATTATGGAATTCTCTCAATATCTCCAGAGCTAGTTAACACCCCAAACGCGATTGAGCTGATATCAAAGAAACAACCACCGATAGGCCTGCTTCAACATATTGAAAATTCCCTTGAGAAGGAGCTTGAAAAACAAAAACTTCTTGCCTTCAAAATTGAGAATCTTGACGAAATAATGAAAACTATTGAAACAAATGTTTCAGTTCAGACTAAAAATATAGACTCGTCAGGAGTTGTAAAGAAGACAAGCACTGGGATTGCAATGGCCCTGGCGTATATCCTTGGTTTTCTGATGTATATGCTGGTCTTTATCTTTGGGGCACAGGTAATGCGGGGGGTTATAGAAGAGAAAACCAGCAGGGTTGTGGAAGTAATTATATCTTCCGTTAAACCGGTCCAGCTTATGATGGGAAAAATAATCGGCATAGCACTGGTAGGGTTAACTCAATTCCTTATCTGGATAGCGCTTACAGTAGGTATAGCAGGTGTACTGAAATCAACAATGCTTTCAGATGTGAACCTGACTGAGATATCTCAGTCAGTTCCACAGAGTATGATGGATGGTGAGAACCAGGCAGCTGTTACTGAGAGTGCTGCACAGGCTTCATCTGTTTCCCCGCAGCTTCTTGAATTCTCCAAAATGTTCGATAGTGCCATGAATCAGCCCTGGTTGCTCATAATTGTTGCATTCATATTTTACTTTATAACCGGATATCTTCTTTATGCTTCAGTTTTTGCAGCAATCGGTTCTGCTGTGGATAATGAAACAGAAACCCAGCAGTTCATGCTTCCTGTAACTATCCCTATTATTCTGGCCCTCATGGTGGCAATGGGAACAATGCAGAACCCCGAAAGCTCAATATCTTTCTGGTTCTCAATGATCCCTCTCACATCCCCTATAGTTATGATGGCAAGGATTCCTTTCATGAGTCCGGGTCAATACTGGGAGATAGGTGTATCAATGTTACTAATGCTTGTAACATTCGCAGCATTTGTCTGGATGGCAGCAAAGGTTTATCGAACCGGGATCCTCATGTATGGAAAGAAAACATCCTGGAAGGAGATGTGGAAATGGCTGCGTTATAGCGGTTAAAGGCGACAGGTCCTTTGTTCGGCGAAGTCTGTGACTTCGTCGCTGTTAAAATGTAGTCTGAGACTACATGATTATGAAAGCGAAGTTTTAAACTTCGCTTAGCAAGTAGTTGATAAATATAAAAATATGTCAAAAATTCTGGTGATTGACGATGAACGTGCAATCAGGAGCACTCTTAAAGAGGTTCTTGAGTATGAAAAACACGAAGTTGATGTTGCCGAAGATGGTCCGAAAGGCCTTGAAATGTTCGCTGCGAATATGTATGATATTGTTCTCTGTGATATTAAAATGGCTAAGATGGATGGTATTGAGGTGCTGGAGAAAATTTCAGAGACTTCCTCGTTAATACCTGTCGTTATGATCTCCGGTCACGGTAATATTGACACTGTGGTGGAAGCAATAAAAAAAGGTGCGTACGACTTTCTTGAAAAACCACTCGACCTGAACCGGCTTCTGATTACTATCCGGAATGCAATGGATAAGTCGACACTGATAACACAGACTCAGGTGCTCAAAAACAAAGTGAGCAAGATGTATGAGATAATTGGTGCTTCAGAACCAATTGAGATGGTAAAGAGTATGATCGACAGAATTGCACCAACAGAAGCCAGGGTACTGATAACAGGATCCAACGGCACAGGAAAAGAACTGGTAGCACATCAGATCCATGAAAAGAGTCCAAGGGCGAAAGGACCATTCGTTGAGGTTAACTGCGCAGCAATTCCTTCAGAACTTATTGAAAGTGAGCTATTCGGACACGAGAAAGGTTCTTTTACTTCTGCAATTAAACAAAGGATTGGAAAATTTGAGCAGGCAAACGGCGGTACTCTGTTTCTTGATGAGATTGGCGATATGAGCCTTTCAGCACAGGCTAAAGTGCTCAGAGCCCTGCAGGAGAATAAGATTACAAGGGTTGGATCTGATAAGGATATCCATGTGAATGTAAGGGTGATAACTGCTACGAACAAGAATATTAAAAAAGAAATTGAGACCAACGGATTCAGGGAAGACCTTTATCATCGCCTGAGCGTTATTCTGATACATGTTCCGTCGCTTAATGATCGGAAAGATGATATTCCTCTTCTTGCCGAACACTTTAATACCCTTATTTGCGGCGAATATGGCATGGGTAAAAAGATCATTAAGAAAGAAGCGATAAAGGAGATGCAGAAAATTGAATGGACGGGAAATATCCGCGAGTTCAGGAATGTTCTTGAGCGACTTATTATACTTTGTCCCAATGAGATAACAGGTGCAGATGTTATCACATATGCCCGCCCCGTTTCCGGAAGCAATACTT
>JANNKF010000102.1:0-7500 GCA_031396165.1 Bacteroidales bacterium
GTCACGATATAGTGGTCCAGATGAGTGTGTCCCGATAAACGGCGCGAATTGCTCCAAATGTAAAAATTGGCAGATGACGATGCAAAAACCATGACAACGGCGCGAAGGCCGACAGCCCCATAGACTTTGTCACGGATGCAGGATTGCTCCCGGTGTAAAAAGTTTAATAAGTGGGTATAAATTACGGTGATAGACATTGGGGTTATTGATGATTTGTCCGGGCTGCTGAAGGCAATTACCTATACCATCCGTGTTAGGTGGTGTAGCAATTATTTTATTTTTAGAAAAAGAGCTTATTTGAAATCTACTTTTATCTTACCTCTTTTTTCCAATAGTCTGATAGTCATATGATATTTATACGGTTTATCATTTAGAACTTTGACAGTATTGTAAATTGTGGAAAAGGTACTGAATAATAATCCTACTAGAAGCAAATAGGGTTTTTGAGCTTGGTAAAGAATAAAAGTACCAGGGATTATAGACAAAAGCCACATGCTTAGTTGAAACTGAATGATGTTATAAAAATGCTCTTTCATTTTGGGGATTAATCTGGAATTCTTTTTCCAATACAATACAGTAGGGATAATTAGGAGAAATAGTCCGGTTAAATGTAAAATAACCAATGAAGTTTTCTCATCCTCTTTATTTACTTCATCAGAGTCGTTGAATTCGGGACCATTTAAAATGCTAAAATCAACTTCTAATGCCTTAGCTATCATTTGTAAAGTAAATGATCTGGGATCGACCTCCCCATTTTCAATTCTTTGGATTGTTCTAACACTTAATTCAGTTTTATCTGCTAACTCTTCTTGAGTTAATCCTTTTTTGACTCTTAGGTCTCTTATTATTTCTCCAGTTTTCATAATTGATTTTTTTACTACAAATATCAGATTAGGTCAGGTCACAATCCAACTACAAGAACACGACATTTTCACGACATTTCTCTTAAATACAAGTCAAAGCTTGTCAATTTAAGGAAGATTTGATTCAAAGCCGTTAGGTGGCGTAGTTTTTAAGTCCTGATAGATGAGCAGGATTTGTCAAGGTAGATAAAATTGTCCAGATGACTGAGTCCCGATAAGTTACTGAAGATTGTCATGTCAAGATAAATTCGCAAACGTAGACCCTGTCGGGACTGCAAGAGCTATGCCACCTAACGGCCCGGTGGTATGGGGAGTTGCCGTCTGTGTCAGGGTTGGCATGAGTTTTTGCACAGTCCCGATAAATGGCAATAAATTTCATGTCAAGATAAAGTTGTCCAGATGACTGGGTCCCGATAAATGAAACAGATTTGTCACGTAAAGATAAAATAGTCCAGATGACGATGCAAAAACCATGACAACGGCGCGAAGGCCAGCAGTCCCATTGGCTTTGTCACGGTAGCAGGAATAGTCACGGTACCGATATTTTAATAAGTGGGAATGATTTTGCTGCATAGACTTTGGGGTTGATTACCGGGTAGTCCGGGCTGCTGAAGGCAATTACCTATACCATCCGTGTTAGCTGCAGGGCAGTGTTGAATCTGTCCGGGTTTCAGAAATTGTCACGTTATGCAGTATTTAAAAGTCCCGACACAAGAAACGAATTAGTCAGGGAATAAGAATTATTCAGATGACTGAAAATAGTATCCTGCATGCTTTCGCAGGGTCAGTCACATCTTGACCAACAAAATAAAGAACACGATATCAGTAAAATAAAATTGAGAAAAACCGTAGATACCGCATTGCTTATCAAATTTATCAATATTATTTATAAAAGAAGAGTTTAGTTCCATTGATTAATACTCCCGATGCAGAATTATTCAAGGTGATGAGGATTTCAATAGCTGGTGCATGTAATGAGCGTTTTAACCAGATTATCAGCTCAAGAAAAAGTTCGCAAACGCTTATTGCACGCACCAGTGCGTTAGCTGCTGGGCAAATTTTAGATTAGTCCTGGCACATTAACGATTCTTTCTAATTAACGCCCAATCGGATGAGTGGCAGGGACGGGCTGGAAGGCTCTTTACGCAAACCGGAAACTCACTTTAAAACGCAGATTTGATTCTTGCGTAATGTGCCTGAAAGCGACGGAACGGTTTGGCTTATGTGACTATTTTTTCTGGGTTATGTCTTAGAATACGAAGGGACGGTTTAAGTTTTTAACTTTTAAAGCAAAAATCCCATGGTGAATTCCGTGCATTTGTTGAGATTGGGTAATTTGGATGTGGCAAATAGTAATATTTAATTATATGTTAGATAGTTTTAAGCGCCTTTTGTTGGGTAATAATTTCAAAGAAACTGCCTTTACCTTCAAGATAATCTGTTAAAGATTTCGAAAATGAGATTAGAAATGTTGGTGCAAGATATTCAATTAATTCTTCGAATAAATCACTTGGGGAACAAAGTTGTCATTCATTGCAATGGAAACAACGGAAAAAGAAAAACTGCATCGAACAATGCGCTTAATGATAGGTTATAATAAAGTACCACATTTGAATCTCTTAACTTTTATCTATGAAAAGCACAAATGTACACTTGGTTTCTAAGTTCAATACTGAGCTCAAACTAAAAGGGTTCAATGTATTTCAGATTGAAGAGGATGGCAGCGCCACAAAAATTTATAGCCGTAAGGATTTCTACAAAATATGCCTGACCACCGGCAAGAGCATCATTCACTATGCAGATCGGAGCTATGAGGAGAATGATACAATCTTATTTTTCGGCAATCCCCATGTACCTTACTCCTGGGAAACAATTTCAAGAACCTATGTAGGTTACACATGCCTTTTTTCAGAGGATTTTATGAAATTATCGGAGCGGTCTGAAAGCATTCTGCAATCACCTTTGTTCAAAATTGGCGGCACACCTATTCTGAAGATTGGCCCTGAGAAGCGGGAAGTCCTAAATGATATCTTCCGCAAGATGATTGAAGAACAACAATCTGATTACCACTTTAAAGATGACCTGATAAGAAACTATATTCATCTGATTATCCATGAGGCGTTGAAACTGCAGCCTTCGAAAGATTTTGATCTTAAAAAGAACGCAGCATCAAGATTGACTTCTGTCTTTCTTGAGCTCCTTGAAAGACAGTTTCCGGTTGAAAGCGCAGACAATCCTTTGCAGCTCAGAACTCCCCAGGATTATGCCAACTTCCTGTATGTTCATGTGAACTATCTGAACAAGGCAGTAAAAGAAGTTACAGGGAAATCTACATCAGCACATATTTCAGAACGGATTGTCAGCGAAGCCCGGGCGTTGCTTCAACACACTGACTGGAATGTAAGTGAGATCGCATTTGCCCTTGGATTCGAATATCCGACATACTTCAACAACTTCTTTAAAAAGCTTTCAGGAACAACACCCAGTTCCGTCAGGTCCCTGATTGTTTGAATTACTTAAGTTTTCATTTGATTATTGTTAACTGCGAGGGTTTCCACGGTTATACCTTTGTGAAATTATAATTACTGCTCCTGCAAAATTATGATCAATTTAATACCATTATAGTATGATATCAAATCAGGATAGTAAAGATATTTTTCAACGATTACGAGACGGGGAAACTATAGAGTCCGGTAATCCGGAAACCTACAAACTTCGGGAGGCTTCTTTTGCTACCAAAAAATTATTGGTTAAGCTAAATAATTCTTCTGATGAGGCAGAAATAAGGGACTTACTAAGCCAAATTACAGGATCAGAGATTGATCAAAGCATTGCCGTATTCACACCATTATATATCAACTATGGAAAGAATACAAAAATAGGTAAGAACGTCTTTATCAACTTTGATTGTGTTTTTCTTGATCTGGGTGGCATTACCATTGACGACAACGTGTTGATTGCACCAAAAGTCAGTCTGTTATCCGAAGGGCACCCGGTTTCTCCAAACGAAAGACAATCACTTGTTCCCGGACATATTCACATCATGAAAAATGCATGGATTGGCGCAGGCGCAACCATATTGCCCGGAGTTACTATTGGTGAAAATGCAGTGGTCGCTGCAGGTGCTGTAGTAGCTAAGGATGTAAATGCAAATACTGTTGTCGGTGGCATTCCAGCTAGGAGCATCAAAAACATTTAAATCAATAAAATAACATTATGAAGCCAGTAGTGACATTCTTAGCTTGCTTAATCTGCACCCAAGTTTTTGCTTGCTGCAATAAAAGTAACCAAGTGACAAGCACTTCCAATAATGCTCTAAATGGAGACAGTATGAAACTGAAAATTACAATAGGTACAAATACTTTCACCGCAACACTTTATAACAACGCAACAGTAACCGCATTTAAGACAAGGTTGCCCATGACGGTTAACATGAAAGAGTTGAACGGCAGTGAAAAGCATTTTGACTTGCCTAATAATCTGCCAGCTAACGCTTCAAACCCGGACACCATACAAAATGGCGATTTGATGCTGTATGGCTCAAATACATTGGTGCTTTTTTATGTAACTTTTTCCACTTCCTATAAGTACTCCAGAATCGGAAAGATCACTGACCCGGAAGGTTTGGCTGAGGCATTGGGTTCTGGCTCGGTTGACGTATCTTTTGAATTAAAATAAAAAAAACAGAGATGAAAAAATTAGCAATAGTAACAGTTACAGTCCTGCTATTTATGGGACAATCCTGCAACACAAAGACAGAAGCAAAACAGGAAAATATGAAAACAGATGAAAACGAATTGAACGCCATTTTTCCAAAAGGTGAAAAAGGTTCGGAGGAATGGTTTACCGGGAATGCATGGAGTACTCGTTTGGTGCCAAACGACAGTATATACAATACAGTTGTTGGAAATGTATACTTCGAGCCGGGAGCAAGAAGCAATTGGCATACCCATCCGGCAGGTCAGATATTGATTATAACAGATGGTGTAGGCTATCACCAAATAAAAGGACAACCGAGACAAACAATCAGGAAAGGTGATGTAATAAAGTGTCCACCGAATGTATTGCATTGGCACGGAGCAAGCCCCGATACCGGTATGCAACAAATGTACATTTTACCTAAAACAGAAAAAGGTTTAGTGACCTGGTTACAGAAAGTAACAGATGAAGAATATAACAATATCAAATAGGTTCCTTGAAGTGGCGGGGCTTAGAAGACCAGCTGACTTCACATTAACGGCAGCCAAAATAACATAGATTGAAAGCAAAATCGAAAAGACAGGTGTTGTGGGTGATCGCTATGAAGCACTGTAACAGTCGAGAGTAGAATATTAGTCTCCTGTAATGGTAAGTTGCAGAAAGTAACTAAAGAAGAAATAAGTATTTGAATATAAAAGAGGTAATCATGGAAAATAATAATCATTCATCAAGAAGAAAATTTATTCAGCAAACGTCATTGGCCGGAGCTGGATTAATACTTGAAGGTCCCATAAAAATTCTCGCCCATTCAAATGATGCAAAAAACATCAAATCGAAAGGGTATGCCGCTAAAGATGCCTCCGGAAAACTGGATCCATGGGAATTTGAACGCAGGGCTGTGGGTGACAACGACATCCTTATTGAGATCAAGTATGCCAGTATCTGCCATTCCGATATTCATCAGATGAAGGGCGATTGGGGACCACAGCCTTATCCTCAGGTTCCTGGTCATGAAATTGCAGGTATCGTTACAGCTGTTGGCAAGAAGGTGACCAAGTTTAAAGTAGGTGACAGGGCTGGTGTAGGTTGCATGGTAGACAGTTGCATGGAATGCAAAAGCTGCGAGCATGGTGAAGAGCAGTTTTGTGACAATGGCGCTACCGTCTTCACTTATGGGTTTCCTGATAAAACATCGCCTTCCGGTATTTCGCAAGGGGGCTATTCCAATAACATTGTGGTGCGGGACCATTTTGCGGTTCATATTCCGGACCACATTTCCCTTGAACAGGCAGCACCCTTGTTGTGTGCAGGTATTACAACTTATTCTCCATTAATGAATGCAAACTTTAAAATCGGGGATAAAGTTGGTGTTGCAGGCATCGGTGGTTTAGGACATATGGCTGTAAAGCTGGCAGTTTCAAAAGGTGCGGAGGTATATGCCTTTACAACCTCACCTGGAAAAGCCAAGGATATTCTTGCTTTTGGTGCCAGGGAAGCAATTGTTGTGGATAATCCTTCCAAACTGCAACCCTATAAAGGGAAGCTGGATTATATGATCTCCACCATTCCGGTGCAATTCGACATTGCTGCCTATGCTTCCATGGTTAAACCTTATGGTTACTTTACCCAGGTTGGCATGCCGGTGGGGTTTGAATTTAAAATAAGTAATATCGGAATGGCCAATACAAGGGTAAACTTCAATGCATCATTAATCGGAGGTATGCCCGAAACACAGGAAGTTGTTCACTATTGTGCCGACAACAAAGTTTTTCCGCAAATACAAATTATAAAAGCGGAACAAATCAATGACGCCTGGACGAAGGTGTTGAACAAAGAAGCACGTTACAGGTATGTGATTGATGCCGCAACATTTTAAAATTAATAATTAAGGTCAAAAAATGGAAAATAATATTAAAGGCAAAGTGATAGTCATTACAGGTGCAAGCAGTGGCATGGGAGAAGCAGCTGCAAAGCACTTGTCACAGCTTGGAGCAGCCGTAATAATAGGCGCAAGAAGAGTTAACAGAATTGAAAAACTTGCAAAAGAGATACAGGACAATGGTGGAAAAGCGTTAGCCATCGCTATGGATGTGACGCAGCGGGATCAGGTAACGAAGCTGGTTGATTCTGCTGTTGAGCAGTTTGGTCGGGTAGACGTGATCCTTAACAACGCAGGTGTGATGCCTTTATCGCCGATGGACCGCCTTAATGTTGATGAGTGGGATAAGATGATAGATGTAAACATTAAAGGAGTTCTCAATGGCATTGCAGCTGATCGTGAGTTTGGCGTCAGGCTGAAATTGTCGAGATGGCGCCAGTCCGGGTAGCTGACAGCGAAGTTTCGTGAACTAGTCCTGATTAAGTGCAGGAATTACGTGTAATATTTAAAACTTCTAAACAAGATTGCACTGGCAAAAAAGCATGTGTTTTGAAGGGACGGTGTGGATATAACTATTTTTAGAAGGAATATGAACATGTTGATTCAGAAACTATTTTAAGCAGTTTAACCAAATAAACCTCATCTTTATCAGATAAGATTTTTTTGAAATAATCAAATGCGTTTACTATACGATTTGCAGACTCTGTTTCCAAACCAGTCTTATTCTTCTTAACTTGATCAATTACGTAATCTTTAAACAATTGATTATCATATTCCACAGTCGAAAAGATATAGATTGATCTGCGTTTTATTAAATCTTCAAAAAGAATCTCTTCGTTCTCTGTTAATGCTCTAAGTGAAATTAGTCTCGAGAATAGTGCCGACAGAAGTATTATAATCGTTGTAAGTCGTTGTTGACCATCAATTACTTCAAAGGTTGAATTCGATTTTTCTTCAAATATGAAATGACCCAAAGAGTACGACGTTTGAGCTAAACTATTTTCTAAATCTTCTAAAACTGATAAAAATATGTCAGTTAGTGTTTTTTTAGTAATGTTG
>JANNKF010000114.1:0-5551 GCA_031396165.1 Bacteroidales bacterium
TGGCTATAAAATCCAGTATACGCCAGTTTACAAATATTTCGGTGCTCTGCACCTTTATAAAGCATTCATTATCCGTTTGCTACAAATATTCCGGTGCTCTGCACCTTAATACAAATTTATTTTCCTTTCGCAACAAATACCTGCCTTCCGGCAGGCAGGTTTCGCGACACTGCCGCTGTAACGTAATGAAGTTTTCAGGTGCAGCGCACCGGAATATTTGTAGAAGTAGCAGGGAAAAAACAAGATTTCCAGGTGCAGCGCACCGAAATCTTTGTAGCTGGAAATAGTGAATAAATGTTTTCAGGTGCAGAGCACCGAAATATTTGTAAACTGGCGTATACTGGATTTTATAGCCACTAACCTGCCAGTTCGTTAATAATGAGCTGAATACGTAAGGGGTTTCCTACAATCCAGACTTTATCGTGCACCACAAACACAACTTTTGATTCAGGGTTAAGAATACGTTCACCGTTTCGTTCTATCCCGACCACAAGTCCCTTGGTCCGTTCACGGATGCCCGATTCACGAATGGTTTTGTTAATCAGTGATGAATTTTCACCGATTGTAAAGTGGTTAAGCGATACTTTCTGTTTTGACTCGCTAATACTTGGTTTACCTGTAGATGTCTCGAGGAATACTCTAAATTTTTCGATCTGTTCATCGGTTCCGATAACCATCAGCTTGTCTCCTGGATAAAGGTGGTTTTCCCTGTTCGGGACATTAATAAGATAATCACCGCGTTCGATTGCAGCAATGTTGACACCAAAATCTTCCCTGATACGGGATTCTTCAAGTGATTTACCCACTAACGGTGATTTTGTACCCAGTTCGAACGATGCAAGATGTGTATCCCAGGGAGTCAGTATTTCAGTTCCCTCCGCAGCCTTAATTTCCCGTTCATTTAAATTTGAGAGAAACCTCATTTCAATCTCACTGTAAAAAGCCTTCAGTTTTTTCGACAGAAACGCCAGAATAACGAACGAGATAATAGCTCCCGCCAAAGCAATCATCGTGGAGAAAACGGAATCCAGCAGAAACCCGATATAAAATACAACTAAGGCAGCACGGGAAAACCCCATAACAACAAGCGGACCCCTTTGGGCATTTTTCGCCCATAAGCTTACATAATCATGGTTGTGTGGCCGGCGGAAAGCCAGTGCCCATAAGAATGGGGACAATGCAATGAGGGTAACTGCAACCGAGAGGATCTGGCCTCCCTTGTATTCTGAAAACAAGGGAACAATTATACGCGTACTTAGAAGAATAAGTGCAATAATTATAACTGAGAAAATCACCATGTTGATAATGAACCATCTGAGCACTTTCTTCCATTCAGTAATTTCGCTTATATTCTGAGCACCAACACTGTATGCGGTCATACTTATTTTCCATTTCTCAGGGAGAATTCTCTCTATTCGCTTAAACACAGGTTCTGAAAACCTTATCATGAATGGGGTTGTGAATGTTGTAACAACAGACACAGCAACTGCTACCGGATATAAAAAGTCGCTTGTTACATTCAGGGTCAGCCCGAGTGTTGCAATTATGAAAGAGAACTCACCAATCTGTGAAAGACTCATACCAGATTGAATTGCTATTTTAAGAGGTTGTCCCGATACAAGTGCCCCGATTGTAACAAAGAATGGCTTCCCGAATAGTAAGACAATTGTAGCCACTAGAATTGGCAATGCATGTTTTACAAGCATCGCAGGATCAATCAGCATACCAACTGAAACAAAAAAGATTGCGCCGAAAAGATTTTTAACTGACTTTGTGAGTTTTTCAATCTTCTCTGCCTTTGTTGTTTCAGCCAGAATTGAACCCATGATAAAAGCCCCGAGTGCAGGAGAAAAACCGGCATAGGTAGCTAATACAACCATAGCAAAACATAATGCCAGAGATATAATTAGCAGTGTCTCCTCATTGATTAAAGAACTTATCCTTCGGAAAAATGTTGGGAGGAAAAATATACCGGAAACAAACCAGAGAACAAGGACAAAAGCAAGTTTCAGAACAGATTTAATCATTTCCACTCCTGCAAATGCCTGACTTACAGCAACCGTAGAGAGAAGAACCATAAGCAGAACGGCCACGAGATCTTCAATAACAAGCACACCGGTTACAATACCAGCGAATTTTTGATTTTTAACTCCCAGTTCATCAAACGCCCTTATTATAATTGTTGTTGAAGCAATAGCAAGAATTCCTCCAAGGAAAAGGCTGTTAATATCATTCCATCCCAGAAGCTTCCCTGTTCCATAGCCTAACAACATGGTAAGGGTCACCTCAGTAATGGCGGTTAAAAGCGCCACCCCGCCAACTTTGATCAGCTTTTTAAAACTGAATTCCAACCCCAGTCCAAACAGAAGAAAAATAACGCCTATGTCGGCCCATGTCTTAATACTCGCGATCTCAACAATAGTAGGAAACAACCTGAAGTATGGGCCGACAAGAAATCCGGCAATGATATAACCCAGAACTACCGGTTGCTTTATTTTTCTGAAAAGCAAAGTAACCACAGCTGCGGAGCTGAGGATAAGGGCAAGATCAACTATTAATGGAGGAACATGTAACATATTCTTTATCAGTTAAAATATCTCTATCCCTAAAGGAACTGCATCTTCTGTTGGATTGAGATTATCAGTAAGGATACTGCTATTAAATGAGTCTTGAAGACCGCATGACCGCATGACTGCAAGACATTTCTCATCTCATCACCTTCCTCAATACACCAAACACACCCCTGATGAAAGTGGCACTCGTCAACACTTTTACCATCTGATCCTGCGGAGTTCTGGCTCTTCCCGAAGATGTCCGGCTTTCTGATCTCCCCCACTCTCCCATTCTCCCTTTCTCCTCTTCTTTCCTTCTTGCTTCCTCAGCGGCTACAGATTCAATTTGAGTTATTTTCTTGCTCAATATCTCATATGCACTCTCACGGTCAACGGCTTGACCATATTTCTGAACCAGGACTGAATATTTATTTATTGAGGAAATTTCAGCTGTAGTAAGAATATCCATCCTGCTTACCGGTGCTCGCAGCATTGTGGCAGCCAGCGGCGTGGGAATTCCTTTTTCATTAAGTGCCGTTACAAGAGCCTCGCCGATACCCAGACTGGTTATTGTCTCATCGGTTTTATAATATTCCGAAATCGGATAATTCTCGGCTGTTAATTTTATTGCCTTACGGTCAATTGCCGTGAAAGCTCTCAGGGCATGCTGCACCTTAAGACCGAGTTGGGAAAGAACACCATTCGGCACGTCTGTCGGGTTCTGTGTCACGAAAAAGATCCCTACTCCTTTTGAACGGATCAGTTTCACAATATTCTCAATTTGTTCAAGAAGTGCTTTACTTGCCTGATTAAAAATAAGATGTGCCTCATCGATAAATATAACCAGTTCCGGTTTTTCGGCATCTCCCTTTTCCGGCATCTGGCTGTAGATTTCAGCTAGCAGTGAGAGCATAAATGTTGAAAAGAGCTTTGGCTTATCCTGAATATCTGTAAGACGGATTATGCTGATATATCCATTCCCGTTCTTATCAGTTCTCATCAGGTCGGTAATATCGAAGGAGAGTTCTCCGAAGAACTGATCGGCACCCTGCTGCTCAAGTTCAATTATCTTTCTGAGAATAATGCCGGTTGTCGCTGTTGAGATCTTGCCATATTCGTTTTCGATCTCTTTCTTTCCTTCTTCTGTGATATACTGAATAACCTTTTTAAGATCTTTCAGATCGAGCAGGGCAAGTTTTTGATCATCACAATACTTGAATATTACAGACATAACTCCTTCCTGTGTATCATTCAATTCCAGAATTCTTGAAAGAAGAACCGGTCCGAATTCGGAGACAGTTGCCCTGAGACGAACACCTTCCTGCTGAGAAAGGGACATTAATTCAACAGGATATCCTTTTACAGAATATGGAAGTTTCAGTTTTGCATGCCTCTCTGTAATAAAAGGCTTCTCAACACCGGGCATTGCAATCCCGCTTAAATCACCCTTCACATCCATTAGCAAAACAGATATACCCTTCTCTGAGAGTTGCTCGGAAAGTACCTGTAGAGTCTTTGTTTTTCCGGTACCTGTAGCGCCTGCAATTAGACCATGCCTGTTTAATGTTTTAAGAGGAACCTTCACCTGTGCATCTGCCATAGTTTCCCCATCGAGTATTGCACTTCCCAAAACTATGTACTCTCCCTTACAGGAATATCCATCATTAATGTGTTTTACAAAGGCATCTATATTGCTCATATTCAACGTTTTTTCTACAATGTGTTTTTTTATTTCTTCAGGACGCAATTTAATAGTTTAATGGCAAATCACATAATGTTTATTTCCTTTAACCTCAGAGATTCGCAGAGACTGCACGAACGAATTTCAGTCGGTCTCAGCGTCGTTCAGCGGTAATGTTTTTTATATTGATCAGGAGTGGGTAAGTTTGTAGCATGAATATAATCCGGCGTTTATTCATCTGAGAAAGTTTAATGCATCCATTAACAAAACTGCTCAGTTGAGAGTTTTATTAAACAAATCTATAATAACTAAATACATGAAAACAAAACTAATTTCCTTCATTCTGGGAACACTTGTTGTCAGTCAATTTGCTTCTGCACAGGTAACTGAGGCTGAAAAAGCCTTACGGACTATAAGGGTTGATACTACGCTGGGATGGAAGTCCGGTGGCGTATTTGCTGTGAACTTTGCACAGACTTCATTGACATACTGGGCAGCGGGCGGACAGAATTCCGTCACAGTTAACGGACTTTTCAGTGGCTTCGCAAACCTGAAAAAGGAAAAATCTGTTTGGGATAACTCACTTGATATCGGATATGGCCTGCTTAAACAAGGTAAAAAAAGCAGTTTCATGAAAACTGATGACAAAATCGATTTCTTATCAAAGTATGGTCGCAAGGCATTTAAAAATTTCTACTATTCCGCTCTTTTGAATTTTAAAACACAGATGACTGCGGGATATAATTATCCAAACGATTCCGTAAAAATATCTAACCTCTTTGCTCCGGCTTATCTCCTCATAGCTGTTGGAATGGACTATAAACCTAATGCATATTTCAGTGCATTTATAGCTCCGCTTACTGGTAAATTTACTTTTGTTAACGATCCGATGCTTTCCGATGCAGGGGCATTTGGTGTTACTCCTGGCCAAAAACTAAAAAGCGAAATTGGGGGTTATATCAGGGTTATTTATTCAAAAAATGATTTCAAAGCCGAGATTTTAAAAAATGTTTCTTTTACTACAAAAATTGATCTCTTTTCAAATTATGCCCATAATCCACAGAATATGGATGTCAGCTGGGAGACGCTGATAGCTATGAAGGTGAATAAATATATCTCTGTTAATCTCAATACGCATCTTATTTATGATGATGATATTATGGTCAGGTTTGATAAGAATGGGATCAATGGTATCGAGGAAGGTGAAGGCGTTGCTTCAAAAGTTCAGTTCAAGGAAATATTTGGTGTCGGATTTTCATATAATTTTTAAATCATGATTTTATGATTAAAAATAATTCGATTATCTGTAGATACACGA
>JANNKF010000163.1:0-7157 GCA_031396165.1 Bacteroidales bacterium
CGACCGAGAAACGAATATTTACTTTTCCCGATACAAGATTTTCTCTGGCTGATTTCGGATATACAAGTTTTGAATTTATGAATTTATACAATGCTTTTTCTCCTCCCTGGTAGACGGGAGGATTATCGTATCCTGCAGGAAGAGCTTGAGGCTTGGAAGGGGTTTTTGGTACTAATGTTTCTGCTGGTTTAGCCAGACCAAAAGTTATCGGGACCATGTACCAGACATTTACAGGTTTTCCTCCCTGTTTCCCGGGTTTAAATGCCGGGAGTGTCTTCACTACTCTTACAGCTTCATTATCCAGTTCAGTATCAACACCTTTAAGGATACTTACTCTGTCTATTCCACCAACATCAGTCACGCAAAACCTTACAATAACCCGTCCTTCGATTCCGTTCTTCTTTGCATTTTCCGGATATTGGGTGTTTTTTCCAATCCATGCCAGCAACACACTGTCTCCTCCCGGAAACATTGGCATCTCCTCGACTACAACAAACGGAGCACCTTCCTCCATTACAATCGGTTCCCTGGGGGTAATTAAAAAATCATAGCTGGTCATCGACAGAAATCTGACCTGTCTGCCTTTCTCCATTCCAGCCTGCCACCGTGGCATCTTTTTGGTAACTCTTATGGCTTCAGCATCCAATGATGGAGATACACCATTTATTATTTTGATATTAGTTACAGAGCCATCCTTTTCAATATTGAATCTGACCATAACAAAACCCTCTATTCCGAGGTTTTTTACCACAGAAGGAAATTTTACATTTTCTTCTTTGAATTTCTTAAGGGCATCAGAACCACCGGGAAATAACGGCATCGTGTTGGTAGATAAGTAGATTGTATCGCTACCAACGACCTCAAATCGTGATGGTCGTGTTACACGATCACCAGGCTTCGGAGCGGGTGGAGGAGGAGGAGGGGGCACTTCAGTTCTGGTTTTGGCTGCCTTCTTACCTGCCGAGCAGGATGAGACTACAATAAGTATAAGTAAGAAAGCCGGGATAAAAATTAACAAATTCAAAAGAAGTTTTAGATTCAGAGTTTTTTTAGTTTTCATAAGATCTGTTGTTAGTATAATATCAAATGTACAACGAAGTATTTAGTTGTGCAACTAATAACTTAATAATTTACTGATATTAATTGAGTCCACTCTGAAAAGTTCATTTACATCCTCCCACTGAACGGGACAAGCTCTAGAGGGTACTCTATGCGGGAGTTGGTCGCAACCAATACTTACGCACCAGTCTGTGCTATTTTATTGTAAATGTTATGGGTACCATATACCATACCGGTACCGGTTTGCCACCTTGTTTACCCGGTTCGAATTTGGAAAGAGTTGATACTACTCTTAAGGCTTCTGCATCAAGTTCCGGAGAGACACTCTTGAGAATAGAAGCCTGATTTACCCCACCTTTTGAGGTAACACAAAATCTTACAATTACCCTTCCCTGAATTCTGTTTTCCTTCGAATACTCCGGGTAGATTGTATTTTCCATAATAAATCTGAGTAATTCCACATCTCCTCCGGGGAACATGGGCATCTCCTGAACTACAACAAAAGGTACCTCAGTATCTTCAGCGTTTTCAGTTTTTATCTCTTCAGATATATTTTGGTTTTCAGATGGTGGTGGTGGCGGTGGTGGTGGTGGTGCCACTGCATTCTCTTGTTCCTCTGATAGTTTTGTTATTTTTGATTTTAACGGCTCAGCTGATTGTTTAATCTCTGATCTGGCTGGTGCAGTTACACGTGGCGCCGGTACTTCAGATACCGGGATTGAAGACGTTAGTATAAATGGATCTTTAACTGCTTGCTGCTGGGGGAGTGTATCGGGGATCTCTTTATAAGCCGAAATTGCCAGAAATACAATTGCAGTCACAGGTATAACTAGTAACAATTTCATATTGGCAATAGACGAAGTGCGTTTTTTTGTCATCATAATCATCCTCCTTTTTATTAAGGACGGATTTGAAAAGCTGTTTGTAAGTTTGAATGCTCTGGATTTGAATACCTGGCTCAGCAGAAGGCTCTGATAATTTACAACAGGAACACCGGAACTGAGACACTCCTCGTCGGCCTGAAACTCATGAATAGCTCTTAATGCTCTGTTTATAAAATATGCAACAGGATTGAACCATTGTAATGCCATTACTATCTCAATAAAAACTATATCGAGAAAGTGATTCTGTTTAAGATGGTTCTGTTCGTGCTGTATTACTTCTCCTGCCTCTTCAGGATTTAATCTGGTGTTGATAAATATATATCCCATTGCCGAAAATCCGGCTGTATTAAATCCATGAAACCGTATAATCCTGCTACCGGAACTTTTTCCGCGGAAGATCAGTAAGAAAAGATTTAACAGATCGATCAGTAATTTGAAAAGGAAAATGATAACACCTATAATATATACAGAATAAATTATCTGAAGCGTACCCGGAACTCTTAATCCATCGGACAGATTGCCATTTCCCTCCGGAGAAGCAATAATAAAGACTTCAGACAATAGTTTTCCAAAGAATTGAATGTCCAATGGTTTTACAGTCTGGAAGGTGAAAAGAGGGAAAATAATCGCTGAGGCAAGACTAAGCAGAATAAATGCTCTGTTTCTTCCATAGGCTGTATCCCTGCTTAATACCAATGAATATACCAGATAAAAAGCTGCTAAATAAACAGCCACTTTTACCATATATATTAATAGTGTATTCATTTATTGTTTTTTTGTTTTTTTACCTCACCTTCCATGATTTTCATAATCTCTTCCATCTCCTTGACCGATATGCTCCTTTCCTTTGCAAAAAAGCTTACCATCTTCTCAAAGGAATTTGAAAAGTAATCATTTACAAAAGTGCTGAGGTGTTTTTTAGAGTATTCACTTTTTGAAACCACAGGATAATACTCATGTGTACGGCCATATGCTTTATGGGTTACAAAACCTTTGTCCTGCAATATCCGGACGATTGTGCTAACTGTATTATATGCAGGTTTAGGTTCCTCAAAGTGTTCGAGAATATCTTTGACGAATCCCTTTTTTAACTTCCACAAAACCTGCATAACCTGCTCTTCCGCTCTCGTTAATTCTCTCATGACTTTTCTTTTTGATTTAAACTACTAACTTGTTAATCGTGTATTTTTCGTTGTGCTTCCTCAGTCTTATCATTCCAATTCCAAATATACAACGAATTAGTTAGTTGGGCAAGAGATTTGCCAAAATTTATTCCGGAAAGAACCATCGGCAAAAAGAAAAAAAGTGTACTTTTATTTTTTTTATGAAATAATGATGGGTGCAGTTATCTGCAAATGAATCAAGGACTAATGAAGATAGGAATATTTAAAGAGAATTTAAGAATCTCATTCACAGCAATAAGGTCAAACAGGTTGAGGTCTATCCTGACGATATGCATAATAGCATTTGGTATCATGGCGTTAGTTGGAATCCTTACCGCAATTGATGCAATTAAGTCGTCTCTCACAAACCAGTTTACCATGATGGGTGCAAACTCATTTACAATTACATCGAGAGGGATGAATGTCCAGATTGGCAACAGCAGGACCCGGACAAAGAATTTTTCTAGGATATCATTCAGGGAAGCAGAAGAGTTTAAAAATAGGTTTACAGAGGCTGCCTGGGTTTCCATCTCATTCAATGCATCAGGATTGTCGACAGTTAAATATGGGAGTGAGGAGACTAACCCCAATGTAAATCTGACAGGTGTTGATGAAAATCACCTTACTGTTTCAGGTTATGAAATAGAAACCGGAAGAAACTTCAGTGCTGAGGAGGTTCAGTTAACAAGGCATTATGTGCTTGTCGGTGCAGATATTGTGAAAGATCTTTTTAATGAGGGAATTGATCCTCTGGGAAAAGTGATAACTGTTGCGGGTCTTAAACTTCAGATAGTTGGAGTCCTCAAAAGCAAAGGAGCCAGTGCTATTAATGGCGACAGAGTTTGTTTTATGCCTGTTACAACCGCCCGCCAATACTTCTCAAGACCGAATATGACATTCAACATATCCATAATGCCTGTAAACCCTGTTAATCTTGATATGATGGCAGGGGAGGCAGAAGCGATGTTCAGGATAATCCGTAATCTTAATCCGAAAGATGAGACTGATTTTAATATCTCAAAGAGCGACAGTATTGTAAACATGCTTTTGAAAAACCTCAGATATGTTACCCTGGCAGCTACCATAATCGGGATTGTCACACTCTTTGGCGCAGCTGTAGGACTAATGAATATTATGCTGGTATCAGTTACGGAGCGAACCCGTGAGATAGGTGTAAGAAAGGCTATTGGTGCCAAAACACAAACAATAAAATACCAGTTCTTGTTTGAATCAATCATGATTGGCCAGATGGGTGGTGTTTTTGGAATTTTTCTCGGTATCCTGATAGGAAATGGTGTTTCGGCTGCCCTGGGTTCCAGTTTTGTGATACCATGGGTGTGGGTTTTTACAGGTGTCGTTGTCTGTTTCGTTGTAGGAGTTGTTTCAGGTTATGCACCGGCTGTAAAAGCCGCTAATATTGATCCTATTGAAGCCTTACGATATGAATAAAATTTGAGAAAATGGAAAAACATGTGATACAGGAAGAGTTAAAAAATTGTCCGGGAATAGTATATTACCCCGATTCAAATAAGCTTGAACTGGTCGGGCGTTCGATCCCTGAAAATCCCGAACTGATTTTCAGACGTCTTGAAGATTGGATTACAGCCCATTTTGAGAAAAACAAAGGTCTCGATGTAAATATTCAGCTTGAATACATAAACAGCGGATCATCAAAATATCTTTATGAGGTTCTGAAACGGCTCACTGGGTATGGCCGTTCGGGAAAGAGTGTAAAAATTAAGTGGCTTTATGAGGAAGATGATGAAGCCATGCTAGAACTTGGTGAACATTATCGCGATACAGCTGGAATCCCGCTTGAGATCGACATGATAGTATAAAAAAAAGAGAGGTTCTCCCTCTCTTTTCTCTTTTTTGTATGAAGTTTACTTCACTGTATTCATGTGAGCAATCAGGTCAAGAAGTTTGCATGAGTATCCCCACTCATTATCATACCAGGCTACAACCTTTACAAAATTATCATTTAGCGAAATACCAGCTTCAGCATCAAAGATCGAAGTGTGTGAATCGCCAATGAAGTCGCTGGAAACTACAGCATCTTCAGTATATCCTAAAATTCCTTTAAGCGGACCATCAGCTGCAGCTTTCATAGCTTTTTTGATAGCATCGTAGCTGGCTGGTTTCTCGAGACGGCAGGTAAGGTCAACAACTGAAACATTGAGTGTTGGAACCCTGAAAGCCATACCTGTAAGTTTTCCTTTTAGTTCAGGAATGACTTTTGTTACTGCTTTTGCTGCACCTGTTGAAGATGGAATAATATTACCTGCAGCAGCTCGGCCACCTCTCCAGTCCTTCTTGGATGGACCATCGACTGTTTTCTGTGTTGCAGTAGTTGCATGAACGGTTGTCATGAGAGCTTCAACAATTCCAAAATTGTCATGAAGTACCTTTGTTACAGGAGCAAGACAGTTTGTCGTACATGAAGCATTCGATACGAACTGCATGTCTGCGGTATATTTTTTATTGTTAACACCCATTACAAACATAGGGGTATCATCTTTCGAAGGAGCTGACATTACAACACGCTTTGCACCAGCAGTGATATGTCCGGCTGCACTCTCTTTTGTAAGGAAGAGACCTGTGCACTCAAGCACATATTCTGCTCCAACCTCGTTCCATTTCAGGCTTGCAGGATCTTTCTCTGAAGTTATACGGATACTCTGTCCGTTTACAATAAGCTTACCATCTTTTACTTCTACTTTTCCGTCGAATCCACCGTGAACGGTGTCGTAACGAAGCATGTAAGCAATATAATCCACTTCGAGGAGGTCGTTGATTCCAACTATTTCTATATCATTCCTCTTAAAGGCAGCCCTGAAAGCCAACCGGCCGATCCTGCCAAAACCGTTGATACCTACTTTAATTTTAGACATTATTATATCATTAAATTGTTAATAATTGTGATTCACAAAATTAATATTTTCCTGTTAAAAGCCAAGACGTTAAAGAATATCAATTATTCTTTTTTCTTTTCAGGATATTTGAAAGCTTATTTGATTCAGGGTTTAACGGATCTAAAATCATACCGAACCTGTAACTTATGAATAATGAAAAGAATATGGCCTTATTATCTGTTATTGCCATAATTGGAACTCTTTTCGGAAATACATCTATCTGAGCACCGAATTCTATGGCATGAATGATTTTATCCTCCTTGCTGTACTCAAAATTGAATCCTCCTTTGGCAAAAAGTCCGGGTATCAGTTTTGTTTCATCGAGCCCTTTTGTAAAGGATGCACGACTATAAATATCTCCGGGGATTGCAATTGAGACATCAAACTTCTCTTCTTTTATATCATATGTATTACTTCCGGGAACAGGGTATAAGACCTTGTAAAATATGGGTTTGTAAATTGCAAAGACAGGTCCGGCAGAATAAAAATACCTTATTGCTATTCCCCCTAAATCCGCTTTTTTGAATATTTCATGCTGATGTCCAATACCGCCTCTCAGGTAAAAAGTGGAATTCATTTTACCAAAAATAAATGATCCGCCCTGTGAATATGCAGACTGTTTAAATTCTTTTGGGTGCTTGAGGATTCCTGCCTCGATTTCAAGAAGCCGTTTGTTCAGAAAGTCGATTCTCTTGGCGGAACGGTAACCAACACCATATCCGTCAGTATTAAGTGATAAGGCGAAGGACCTCTCATTTCTGAAAAAGACCTTCTGTTGCTCATTTAGCTCACCCTGTGCATAAAGTGGAAATGTGCAAAACAAAAAAACAACCGCTATTATAAGCAGCTTCTTCATATTTTTGCTAACTTATAAAATTGGAGGAAAAGGATGAAGTATTCCTGTATCAGACATTTTTGCCCATCTGCCCGGAAGGAGCCTTGGAATAAGCGGGACATTCCTTCTGATTGCAGGAACTAACTACCAAAGCCGTAATGAAGGCAACTAAAAGAACAACAGCAACTTTTTTCATAAAAAACACAATATTAATTAATACAAAAATAAACTTTTCATTCTAAAAACAATCTTTGTGCCAAAAATAAGATATTCCCTATCAAATAAAAAAATTATTTTTAAGGAC
>JANNKF010000142.1:0-6978 GCA_031396165.1 Bacteroidales bacterium
CGAATCAAAGATTCCGTGTTAATCCGTGTAGTCCGTGGTGAAAAAAACCTATTTAACCACGGGGTACACGGAACTCACGGAGAAAACACTGATCAAAAATTCCGTGTTAATCCGTGTAGCCCGTGTTTCAAAAAAGAAATAACCACAGGTTTCACGGAGTTTCACGGAGAAAACACTGATCAAAGATTCCGTGTTAACCCGTGTAGTCCGTGGTTAAAAAAAGAAATAACCACAGGTTTCACGGAGTTTCACGGAGAATACACGAATCAAAGATTCCGTGTTAATCCGTGTAGTCCGTGGTGAAAAAAACCTATTTAACCACGGGGTACACGGAACTCACGGAGAAAACACTGATCAAAAATTCCGTGTTAATCCGTGTAGTCCGTGGTGAAAAATGTAAGTACCAAGGGTGAAGAAAAAAGTTATATTATTTGAAATAAATACAATATCGCAATAACTATTATTGTAAAAGCAGAGACACCTATCGGGAACCAGACAGGGGCGATCCAGGGTTTCGGGATCAGGAAAAGAACATCAATTGTTCTGAAAGTCGGGGGCCATTTAATCAGAATATATAAAGAAACGTAGTAAAACAGATCCCAGAATGCGAATGTCCAGAGGAAGAAAACACCTTTTTCAACCAGCGAACCACCAACGAGCCATGCAATTACAACAAGCATTACTATAGTTGCAACTTCCCTTGAGATCTCAACATTTAAATACCATTTCGGAAATTTTTCCAGAGAGTCTTTGTTTGATTCGGAATCGAGCATCCCAAGTGATTTTCGAAGATACACAACGACTACTCCCTCAAGATGAGCCATTGCTATTCCAAAAAGTGCCAGAAGAGATAATTTTAACAGCATATTCAACGGGAATAAGTCTATATTATAACAAATTTAAGAGTTTATAATTATTTCATTCCCTGTTTTTAATTTAATCATCAAATTATCCTGGTGATTGAAACTTTGTGTTCCTTTGTGTGGTACTTTGAGTTCCCGTCCGACTGGCATCAGCCGGGAAGGCATTGTGGTTAAAGAAAAAGCCAACTCTTCTATGATCAAAACACTATTACTCATCGGAACCGGAGGATTTCTGGGAAGTGTTTCGAGATATCTCGCTTCAAAGTTAATGCAGGATAACATTCCCTCAGCCTTTCCCTTTGGGACATTCTTTGTTAATATAGCAGGATGTTTTCTCATCGGTCTGATTTATGGTTTTTCAGAAAAAAATTCATTATTTACATCCGAATGGAAGTTATTTCTTGCTGTAGGTTTTTGTGGGGGATTTACAACCTTCTCAACTTTCGCAAATGAAAATCTGGCATTATTACGAGACGGAGAATACTATTATTTCTTTTTGTATACTGTATTAAGTGTTATACTCGGAATTGCAGCAACTTTTCTTGGAATCTTATTAACCAAATTAGCATAAATTAAAATACCCCGGGGAAGGGAGAAACGACTACGGATATATCTCAGTTCAACTGATAAATACAAACATCCAACGTTATAGGAAGTACTGATACATGAAGCAGGAAAAAAGCGATCAAATAATAAGAACTACAGCCTTATAACCAAAGTAGAATCCGATTATCACAAGTATTATCCCAAGCCCTTTTATTATTCCTGAGATTATCCTGATATTGATCCTGAACCTGAACTTAGCGATCAGAAAGGCCAGCAGGTAAAACCAGAGAACACTTCCTATTGCCAAAAAAAATGCATAACAAATACTTATTACAAAATGAAACCTTGGAGGAAAACTTGTTGGTTCGGCCACATGGTTTTGTCTTACAGGAAGTGGAATGGTATCAAATCTTTCAAGAGCAGGGGGTTGTGTCTTTTCAATCACCACACCTTCAATTTTTTTAACCTCTTTTATATTCTGGTCCAACCTGCTGGCAAGACCTCCTGTATGGAAACCAAGCGAGGCAATCAGGGAAATAACAAAAAATGATGATGTTAGCGATCCGATAAAAAGGGTAGGATTAAGAAAGCTTATCATAAGTCCCGTATAGAAACCGCCGCGTTCCCGCTTTTCAATCCTCTCAACCAGATGACTCTTATCTTCAAGATGTTCAATGTCTATCTTTGTCCTGAATATTTTATATCCTAAAAACAGGAAGAACAGGCACCCGGCAGCGAACATATATGGTATTACCGGAGTATATAATGAATAGAGCTTCGTTAACCCGAAAACAGCAATGAATACAAAACTAAAATCTGCAAGAGAAGCGCCCAGACTAACACGCAGACAATAATTCAGCCGGCCTTTTAGCGCATTGGAAGTTATCAGAATACTTACCGGTCCTGCAATCGGCATTGCGAAAATAAAACCGGCCAGTAATCCGGTAATACTAATGGTTATTATGCTCTCTAACATTAACCCTCTTTATCACTAAACGAACAAAAGTAATACTTGGCTCAAATTTGTTTACTTTTTTTTAATTGTCTGAGTGTTTCCGGATTTTTTTTATAAATATTCAATAACAATCCTTAAACTATATTTGAAATTGCCTTACAGTAAAATACTTCCTTTTGAATGAAAGAGCAACATTTACCAGGGCAATCATTACAGGTACTTCTACCAGGGGACCAATAACTGCGGTAAAAGCTTCACCGGAGTTAATACCGAAGATAGCAATTGCAACTGCTATGGCAAGCTCAAAATTATTGCTGGCAGCTGTGAACGAAAGAGTTACAGTCTGCTCATAGGTCGCTCCTGTTCTCCTGCTCATAAAGAAGGAGGATACAAACATTATTATGAAATAAACAATTAGGGGTATTGCAATCAAAACTACATCAAGAGGTAATTTTACTATATACTCACCCTTCAGTGAGAACATGACCAGGATTGTGAAGAGGAGGGCAATAAGAGTTACCGGACTTATTCGCGGGATGAACTTATTTTGATACCACTCTTTGCTTTTTATTTTTATCAAAACAAACCGGGTTATAAAACCTGCAATGAACGGTATTCCGAGGTAGATAAAAACGCTCTTTGCTATCTGTCCGACCGTGATATTTTCGACTATTGAATTAGTCGGTACTCCAAACCATCCCGGAAGAATTGCTATGAAAACATATGCATAAACAGAAAAAAACAAAACCTGAAATATGGAGTTAAATGCTACCAAACCTGCGCAATACTCACAATCACCTTTTGCCAGATCGTTCCACACTATAACCATTGCTATACATCGGGCCAGACCAATCATAATTATTCCATACATATAAGGCAGGTTGGAATTGTTTTCTCCGGGGAAAAGTTTAAAAAACAGAATTGCCAGAACAAACATAAGCACCGGTCCGATTATCCAGTTCTGCACCAGGGAAAGTCCAAGAATTTTAAAGTTCCTGAACACTCCACTCAGTTCTTCATATTTTACTTTTGCCAGGGGAGGATACATCATAAGGATCAAACCGATTGCAATTGGTATATTGGTTGTACTCTCAGGTGAGACTTTTAATGAGTCCCAGAATACGGCTATGGCAGGGAAAAAATATCCCAAAAACACACCGATGAACATCGCAAGGAAGATCCACAATGTAAGATATCTGTCAAGAATTTTAAGTCGGGGTTTCATATTAATCAATTTGAAAATGAGAAAATTTGAAAATTTGAAAATGTAAAATCTCTAATTGGATTTTGAAGTACTTAAAATTTTTGATAAAATCTTAATTAGTTCCTGCACTTCTGTTAATAAATTAACATCAAACGGATAGGCAGGGCTGTGCTGACAAATTAATAACCAGTATTCCGTTTCGTCGGCTTCCTTGGCTGCGAGTTTAATTTTATGAATGAAATCGGCTTTGCTTTCAGCATTTTGAGCTTCCCTGACATTTGCACCGATTGAGGTACCTGATCTTAGCAACTGGCGGGATATTACATACTTTTTAATTTCCTCCAGGCTCTCACAATACATTACAATCTTTAATGCAAATCTGAATGATTTTTCTACAATTATGTTTTCTTTATCATTTCTCATCTTATAGTTTTTGATTTTTTCCCATTTTCAAATTGACAAATTTTCAAATTTTCAAATTATCTGGATTTCTCAGCATACACAGTGATACTGAAAATTCCGTTACCTGATTTCTTAAAACTTTCGAGCTCCGTACGGTCAAGATAATTCAGCAGAATTTCATCAGGCATTGATATAGCCTTTTCTTTTTGTATTTTAATGTTAATCAGTCCGTTATCTTTCATAAACTGAATATACAGGTTTAGATCGATGGCTCCCGAAACACATCCTGCATACATCTCGGCAGCATTTTTTAACTTCTCCGGAAGATCTCCGCGTAAAACCACATCAGAAACTGACAGATGACCTCCGGGTTTAAGGATCCTGAAAATTTCTGCGAATGCTTTTACTTTGTCGGGAACCAGGTTTAAAACACAATTGCTGATTACTACATCCGTTGAGTCTGATTCAACGGGCATTTCCTCTATGTCGCCGAGCCTGAATTCGACATTGTTGTATCCGAGTTTTTTTACATTCTCCATAGCCTTTTCAATCATTTGTTCCGTCATATCGATACCAATGACACGTCCGGTCTCGCCCGTGAGAGCCCGTGCAACGAAACAATCATTCCCCGCACCAGACCCCAGGTCAACCACTGTATCACCCTTCTTTATCCTGGCAAATTCCGTTGGAATACCACAACCAAGGTTAAGATCTGCATCCGGATTATAACCTTCAAGTTTTTCATAACTCTCACTGAATACGGTATAGTCGGTTCCTGAGCAGCCGCATGAACTACCACAGCAGGAGCCCAGATCCTGGGCACTTTTGGTTGCTATTTCACCGTATTTCCCCTTTACTATTTCTTTCGCGTTTTTCATTTCTTAATTTTTATGTCATTGTCAAATTCTTTCTTCACATTTTCAAATTTTCAAATTTTCAAATTATCCCAGTTTTCCCTTCAATTCAGTTTCATACAAATGATAAAACTCATCCCGGATATCATTTCTGATTCTGTAGAACTCATTAATTACTTCGGTATAGTTTCCTTTGGTTTCAGAAGGGTCCTCAAATCCCATATGAAGACGGTTTCTTACTTTCCCGGGGAAATACGGACAGACTTCATTTGCATGATCGCATACTGTGATCACATAGTCCCACTCCTCATTGAGATACTGGTCAACACTCTTTGGCTTATGATGACTTATGTCGACCCCGGCTTTCTTCATAACATCAATAGCCATCTGGTTAATTTTCCGGGCAGGTTCTGTACCTGCAGAATAGACCTGTAGTCTTTTATCGAAGGATTGTAAAAATCCATGAGCCATCTGGCTCCGGCAACTATTGCCTGTACATAATATAAGTATCTTCATATTAATATTCTTTTAACAGTTAATTTTTGAGTTTCTTACAGGTTCAAAGAAAGTCTCAAATATTTCAATATATTTCTCTATTTCATTTGTACAAAGACAATAATTAATTTTCAGCCCGTCAATCTGCCCGTGAATGAGTCCAATATCCCTTAATTCCTTCAGATGCTGGGAAACTGTGGTCCTGCTAAGCGGAAGATAGTCAGAGATGTCGCCCGAAACACAACTTTTTGTCTCGGCAAGGTATTTCAGTATTGCAAGTCTTGCCGGATGCGAAATAACTTTCGAGAAACGGGCAAGTTCCTGTAATGATCCGTCAAATTTTTCTGATTTATTCATATCTTTAATCTAATGACGTAAACATACGACATTAATATTAAAATAAAAAGTAAAATCAATATAAATTTTTATAAGAGAGGTCGGAAGACCGGAGACCGAAGACCGGAGACCGAAGTCAGAAGTCAGAATACCGGAGTCAGAAGACCGGAGACCGAAGACCGGAGTCAGCAGACCGAAGACCGAAGTCAGAAGACCGAAGACCGAAGACTGAAGTCAGAAGACTGAAGACCGAAGACCGGTGCCAGGTGACTTAAAATATCATATTGAATAGAAATCCAACTATCATTATCCCTGTTGCTACTATTCCGATAAATGTCAGAATCAATGGGAGCTTCAGAACCTTTTTAAGAATGATCATTTCCGGAAGCGAAAGGCCAATGACTGCCATCATGAAAGCCAGTGCAGTTCCAAGCGGGACCCCTTTTTCAATAAAAACACTGACAATCGGTATTATTCCTGCTGCATTTGAGTACAGTGGTACTCCTATCAGAACTGAAAGCGGAACCGAATACCAGACTGATTTACCCATCAGGTTTGTCATGAAACTTTCAGGTATATATCCATGCGCCGCTGCGCCCACTGCAATACCGATTACTATATAGATCCAGACTTTGCCAACGATCTCTTTTACAGCATTAAACCCAAGGTCTAAGCGTTGTCCAAAAGTTATCTTTTCCCCGGTTGTCTCACCAGAGCCCCCCATATTCTCATAGACCCAGCTCTCAACATGTCTTTCAAGTTTAAGTTTTCCGATTACGAATCCTGATATTATAGCAATAACTAGCCCTGTCGATACATAAATCAATGCAACTTTCCATCCGAATAAGCCAAATAATAAAATTACTGCAACTTCATTTATCATTGGGGCAGAAATCAGAAACGAGAAGGTCACTCCAAGTGGAACGCCAGCCTGAACAAAACCAAGGAACAGAGGTATTGCCGAACATGAACAGAAAGGAGTTACTATTCCCAATAATGCTGCCATTACATTTCCTGTAAACAATGACTTACCTTCCAATACTTTTCTGGTTTTTTCCGGAGTAAAATATGTACGGATTATCCCGACAAAGAACACTATCAGTATCAGAAGCATTAAAACTTTAGGTACTTCAAAAATGAAGAATCTTAAAGCTTCAGTTATATGCAATCCCTTCTGCATCCCGAAAACTTTATCGATCAGCAAATCCGTAATAAATTTCAGATAATGATACAATACATACCAAATTGTTATTCCCAAAACTATTTTAAAAATCTTTTTCCAACCCATTGTAACAATTTGAAAATTTGAAAATGTGCTAATTT
>JANNKF010000164.1:0-2599 GCA_031396165.1 Bacteroidales bacterium
TAGTATTCTGGCGAAGTTCAATTAATTCCTTCCAAGGGCATGCCCTTGGAAGGAATTAATTGAACTTCGCCAGAATACTAATTCTGGTTATTATGAACGCTTATTATAACAAATTGATCGTGTATTACGAAGTCCAAAAATTATTCCGAGATGATTTAACTATCAGTCAAATCAGTCGGGAATTAGTAATGAACCGACGCACGGTAAGAAATTATCTTGCCATGGACGAGGCTCAATATGAGCAATATATTAATAACCAGTGTGATAGAAAGAAGGACCTGCTGCCTTTTGAAGAATTTGTAAAAAGCAAATTAGAAAAATTTCAAGACACTTCTGCTGCTCAAATGCACGATTGGTTGAAAGAGAACCATGAGAATTTCCCCAAAACATCCTCAAAAACGATATTCAACTTTGTCACCTGGGTGCGTCAAAAATATGACCTACCCAAATTAAGCCCTACCAGAGAATACATGATCGTTGAAGAATTGCCCTACGGGAAACAAGCACAGGTGGATTTTGGAGAATATAACATGCGTGATGGAAATCATAAACGCATAAAAGTTTGGTTCTTTTTGATGATACTTTCCCGTTCACGGTTCAAATATGTCTGGTTTTCAGAGCATCCGTTTACCAGCAATCTGGCAATTGAGGCACACGAAAAAGCCTTCGGTCGTTTTGGTGGAATACCCGATGAAATCGTTTACGATCAGGATAAAGTGTTTATGGTCGATGAAAATCAGGGTGATTTAATTCTTACCGATGCTTTTAGAGCTTATACAAAAGAGCGGTCGTTCACTTTACATTTTTGTAGAAAAGCCGATCCTGAGTCTAAGGGAAAGGTTGAAAACGGAGTTAAATATGTAAAACAAAACTTCTTATATAACCGACCATATATGAACATCGAAACCTTAAACGACGAGGCAATTGCATGGCTTGGTCGTACAGCGAACGTCATGCCCCACAATCGTACTAAAAAACCGCCATTCGATGAGTGGATCATTGAAAAGCCATTCTTGAACCCTTACAATGAGATTGTCATCCAACCTTCACAATCAAAGCCTTATACCGTGAGAAAAGATAACGCTATATCGTGGAAGGGCAATTTCTATGCTGTTCCAGTGGGCACCTATAAAGGTCGTGGATCCCAGGTTTGTATAAAGATAGAAAACGACAATATCGTTATATCCGATCTTGCAGATAAAGAACTATGCCGCCATCCAATAGCGAGCGGTAAAGGACAGGTGGTAACCAATACCAATCTGCGAAGGGACAAAAGCGGGGCTATTGAAGAGATAATTGGGCAGGTTAGTAAGATGTTCGATGACCCCCAAATTGCCAGACAATATCTTGAAGCCATACGTGGGGAAAAACCACGTTACATACGTGACCAGATCACATTAATCAGGAAAACTATCGAAAATCATGACCAGCAAACCGTTAACGAAGCACTTGCCTATTGCTGTCACAATAGTATTTACAGTGCCGTGGACTTTAAGGCCGTGGTGGAACAAAAGACCCGAAACAAGGCAATTGTGATCGAACCGGTCATTACACGGGTAAATCCGTTATCCGGCTCGTTGGCCACAAATGCTACCATTAAACCCGATACAAGCAAAATAATTGATTATCAAATATTAATGCAAAATAAAAACTAAGATGGAGAAGAAACAATTAATCCAAAGTTACTGTCGACAATTTAAAATGGGAGGACTCGGTGCAGGCCTGGACCAGATGTTAATCGAGGCTGAAACAAACAGCATCAGCTATCTCGAATACACCCTTAATCTTTTTAAGGCAGAAGTCTTACACCGAGAGGCGAACGACGTCCTAAAGCGCTTAAAAACAGCCAGACTTCCACATTTTCATGACTTAAACACCTTCGATTACTCTTTTGAAAATGGTCTTTCCAGAACAAGATTAAATCAACTAAGAGAATTAGACTGGCTGGATCAAATATTTAACATAGTACTAATGGGGCCTTCAGGAATCGGAAAATCATTCCTCGCAGCAGGGCTTTGCGCCGATGCTGTACAAAAAGGCTATAAAGCCTATTTCAGAACCATGGAAGAGATAATAAACATGTTAAAGATGAAAGACTATACAGCCACTGCAATGGCTGACTACAAGCGTTTAAACAAAGCGAATCTAATTGTTATTGATGATATTATGCTTTTCCCGGTAGAAAAACTTCAGGCAGTAGCACTATTTAATTTTATCAACCAGATTTATGAGCAAACATCATTTATTGTAACCACAAATAAAGCTCCAAGCGAATGGGCTATTATGCTAAATGACGAAGTATTGGCAACTGCACTTCTCGATCGACTTTTGTATCATAGCGAAGTCATAAACCTGACCGGGAAAAGCTATCGGTTGAAAAATAGAAAAACAATATTTGCGTCCGAAAATTAGCTTAACTTTAACAATGATAACTGAGCATCATGGTTGCCATTTTTTGAGCACTCCGTTTACGAAAAAGTGAGCAGTTGTAGTTACCGATTACAACAGGATTCAGAAATCCAACCACCCAGGATTTATATATCGGATTGGATGCGGGAAGAGCATATTTGGTCGGATCTGCGCCCGATAATCTTGACAG
>JANNKF010000159.1:0-7776 GCA_031396165.1 Bacteroidales bacterium
GAATCTACCAATAATCAAAGTTACAAAGTATTTTGAGTCCCGGTAACTGAGTGAAATTTTGTTTTCAGTTAGCATTTGGGCCATCTGAATAATTTACGTAACTGTCACGCTATGAGTAATTGTCCCGATGGGCGCGAAGCGGGCCTGAATGCTAACGGCCCGGTGGTATGGGTAGTTGCCGTCTGCGTCAGGGTTGGCATGTGTTTTTGCACAGTCCCGATAGATGAGCAGGATTTTGGTCTCACGATAAAGTTGTCCAGATGACTGAGTCCCGATAAACGGCGCGAATTACTCACGGTACAAGAAATTGGCAGATGACACTGCAAAAACCATGACAACAGCGCGTCGGCCAGCAGCCCCATTGGCTTTGTCACGGTAGCAGGATTAGTCACGGTATATAAAACTTCCTAAGTGAATGAAAATTACGGTTATAGACTTTGGGGTGATTTTGAATGTGTCCGGGCTGCTGAAGGCAATTACCTATACCATCCGTGTTATAGTGCGTTCTATTTTAAAACCCTCGGATATTGACGAATTTGTCTCGATACCTGAAATTTTTTAAGTCCTGGCAAATGGAACGAATATGTCATATCATGATAATTTTAGTAAGTGATCTGTATAAGGCCGGGTAAATAGACATCAGTGGTAGGCCTTTTGGCCTTGTCACAGTAGCAGGATTAGTCACGGGACAGTAAATTTTATAAGGAATGATGAAGCTGCTCGCAAAGATTTTACAGGTTGATTACAAACTGTCTTGGCTGACAAAGGCAATTAGTTATACCATCCGAATTATCTACCATTTTATTTTTGCTTTAAAATCTCTATTGCTTTTTCTATGTATTCATCCCGTCCCAACAAGACGGCTTCTTTTGTCCTGATAACAGGATAATCCGGATTGAAGCCAATTAAGTGAAGTTGCGATCCGTCTGACTTTAAGAATTTCATTCCAGTCCACCGGATAGAATATCCTCCTAACAAGGGGATATAATTTGCATTACCATTACAGCCAGCAGTTGTATCGCCAACTCTCATTCCAATCTTGTTATAGTCAAAAATCCCTAAATTTGATTCTCTATAACTTTGGTCTGATGGATAAGTGATAATTGCAATTTTAGATTTGATAAATGGCAATACTGGATCGATAAGATTTCCTCCACCGGCTGAAACCCAAATAGTCTTTTCTCTGTCGGGATAAGTATTTATGGGAATAGAATCTTGAGCACCAATGCTCCATTTAGGCTCTTTAATTAAATGAGGTAAAAGATCCATTAACTGGTTTGTAGATCCGACTATTATTCCATTTGCATTGGCTAAAATGGATAAATATGGATTTATATCTAAGTTGGATCCTTTAAGATAAAAAATGCTTTCACCACAATCAATAAAATCTGGGCTGCTATTTTGACTAAAGTATTTATTTGTTCCAGGTATTCGGGGAACTATTTCTTTAATTTCTTTATCATCTCGGATTAAAGTTACTTGTGCGTCTTTTTGTGACGTGGTACTCCCAAATTGAAATAAAGCTCGAAATCTTTTAACATTTGATGAAGCGGAGATTAGGAGTTCCTTTTCCCGGAGTTCATCCAGTGCATTTTTACCATCAACAGTATTAATAATATCTCCCTTATTAATCTGGTCAGATCCTGAAGAGGTAACGACAATATTATTCTCAAATAATTCAGTTTTAATTTTCATACCATAACCAACATGATTTGCGCCACTTATAATTATATGAGCGTCCTGAAGTTTTGCAGTCATTTCTTCAAAGGATTTAATAAATTCAGGTTCGCTTTTCCCAGCATACAAGTCGTACAATGTTCTCCTTAATTCTTTTTCCCAATCGATATTAAGAACACTAAAATATGGATAGAAATGTTGAAATACGTTCCAGGCAATAATAACATTAGCCACATGCACATTACTATTTTCTATATTCAATGTAGAATCAGAAATTTTGCCCAAGTCCTCCATTAAATTTGTTAGTTGGCTTGAATTGGATACTGGAAATGTGTGTTCTTTAGTGCTATATAAAGAGAGAGGCATAAGTAGAGTCAGATTATTACCTATATCCTTTTTTATGAATTCACCCACTTTAGGTACCTGTTCAGAGTAACTTAGTCTGACACAGTTGCTTCCGATATTGGATTTAATGGAATCAATTCTAACAATATGCTGGATCTCATGGGTTTCCCACCCATTGAATTTTAGACTAAAATTTCCATTTGGTACGTTTATTGGGGTCCAGGTACCTTTTTCATTTACCATAATGTTAAAATCACTGACAAGAAGATTTAGCGAATTATCAATCCCTATTCCGAATGTAAGGCCGATATCCTCTGTTCCTACACTGATTATTCTGGAATACTTTGTCCAGACTGTATCTGGTTTTATGGTTGTCTCTCCCAAATCATTATAATTAAAAACTAAATACCTGTTCCATCTGCTATTAGGGTCAATATTTACTGTGGAATAATCATCATTTCCAGTTTTCTTTATAGCAGTGAAAAGGTAAGCGCACCGTTCTGTCCTTTCAGTTGATTTGGCTGAAAATGTAAGTTTTATTTCTTTGCCATGATATCTGGAAATATCGATCGGATGATGTATTAGTGAGGGAAGTATTTCTTTCAGTAGGTCTCTATTAGTACGGATACTTCTGTATGTTAAGTTTTTTTCATCGAAGGATACACCAAAATGTAACCATGCAATAGGTATGAGGTCTAAGGTGTCTTTTGGAATAATAGATTGAAAGTCAAAACTTTCATTTTTATTTTTCTCTGAAATTTGAATAGCAGGCGCAACCGGAGCGAATAGCTCCAGTAGAATTTTCTTTAATTCTTTTTCATTTCTTGCTTTTTCAACTTTTTGAACTCCATGTGCCGCAAAATTATTCCAATCAATCTGGGTGGTCTCATCTCCTGGATAAAACCATCGAACATATCCGTATACTTTTGCAAAAGTGTAGATGTTTTCCACTTTTCTGGACTTATTTACACAACCTATCAATAGATTTAGAGTAAGCATTAATCCAATAAGAATCAGTTTGTTTTTCATGTTATTATTTTCTTAAGTTTTTGCATATTTTTGCACAGTCCCGATAAATGAGCAGGGTTTGTCATGTCACGATAAAACTCTCCAAATGGTGATGGAAAACCTATTGCAGAATTATCCATTTTGTACCTGATTGTAAAAATTTCTCTGAAGTAGGATTTGTCAGGGTACACTAATTTAAATTATTATAATGAACTTGAGTTATAGTGCGTTCTTTAGTACCAATCTGGGACTTTGCAGGGACTTCGAATGCACTATAACGGCCCGGTGGTAGGATTAGGTGCCGTCCGTGTCAGGGTTGGCATGTGTTTTTGCATAGTCCCGATAAGTGGCGATGAGTTGGCTGTCACGATAAAATGGACCAGATGACGATGTCCCGATAAACGGCCGAGAAATGCTCCCGGTACAAAAAATTGGCAGATGGCGTTGCAAAAACCATGACAACAGCGCGTCGGACGGCAGCCCCATTGACTTTATCACGGCAGCAGGATTGCTCACGGTACCAAGAATATGATAAGTGGGTTTAAACATGCTCTTATAGACTTTGGGGTTTACAACAAAACTGTCCGGGCTGACGAAGGCACTTAAGCCTACCATCCGTGTTAGCTGCTGGGCATATTTTAAAGTTGTCAAGGTTGAAGAAATTGTCGTGATAGGGCAGAATTAAAAGTCCCAATGCAAGGCTGTGATTTAGCATTATAGAAGAATTTACAAAACGGCGAAGAATCCATTGTCAATTTGCTGCAAAAGGTCATTTTGTCTATTGTCAATACGGGGTATATAGATTCTTACGGGCTGGTATATGCAATAAGCTTTTGGGGTATTTCAATTGAAAAAGCAATTGTATAGAAAGCTTATTGCAAATACCAGTGAGTTAGCTGCCGTGCAAATTTTGTGTCTGCCGTGATAAGATAAGGTTTTATACTTTAGCCGCCTGTCTCGCCAACTGGCAGGGACGGGCTGTAAGGCTCTTTACGCAAACTCATGGGTTAAGTATAATTGCTGAATTTTTTGTTTGCGTAATGTGCCTTACAGCGCAGGGACGGTTTGGATTATATGATCATTTCTTCTCAGACTATGTCTTAGAATCCACATGGAAGATTTACTTCATGTCCCATGATTTCTGAATTGACAGGGAGAATGAAGGCATTATTGGGAATAATGAAACATTTTTATGAATAAAAGTTTTACGTTTTTCATCAAAGACTTCTTTTAAGTAGAATGTATTTTTCCTATTGTAAACATTTGCTATATCGAAATCCAGGTTAAGGAAGGTTCTCTTAATTTTAAAAATCCTTCTTACTGAGAGGTCCAATCGATGATATTCAGGGTACCTGATGTTGTTTTTTGTTTCAAACCAACTGCCTGTTAATGTATTTTGTACATACATAGTTGCAGGGAGACCTGATGAATAAACCCAATTAAGTCCAAAACTGGTTCGGGTTTTCCAGTAATACTTCAGTGCAATATTAAAATTATGGGGTCTGTCTGCAACAGACGGTATCCAAATCCTGCCTTGGGGTGCATACCAATCTCTTTTTGATCTGGAAAATGTGTAGGTGAAATTACCGCTAAGCTTACCGATTCTTTTTACCAGGAAAGTCTCTATACCGTACGATCGCCCATGGATCTTATCCAGCAAATCATTCATAGATGTTGCATATAAGAAGCTTGCTCCCGGTTTGAAGTCGAGCATACCCTGCATTGTTTTGAGATAAAAGTCTACTGACCACGCATAGTTCTTTACCTGTCCATTTACGCCAAGTGAATAGACATCTGAGACCTCTGGCCCAAATTCCCTGGTAATTGGAATCCATAACATTGATCTTAACCCGACATTCGAAGATTCGAGAGAATGATCAAACTGACTTAATCTGACATAATTGATATGCTGCGAAAAGTCAGGAGAGGATTCATGCGTAAGTCTTAACCGCGGCTCAAGATTTACAAACATTGTTTTTTCTGCTATTCCCGCCGATAACCTTAAACCGCCTTCCATTAACCATTCGGATCGGAATCTCATATTACCCGAAATGAAAGGGGCTGGTTCAGATATCATGTAACCTTTCACAAACCTGTTGACAGTGGAAATTTCGTCCTTTAAATCAGTAGCCAGAATATTTGGAGTGAAATCGCGGAACCTGTAGAAGACGCCCCCGGAATACCCAAAGTTCTTTTCTGTTCTGATAAAAAAGATCTTTGAGCCAACATTAATTACTTCCGGGGAAAACATGTAAGAGTTATATCTCGATTCTATAAGTGTATTATCAATAAGATGTTTTTCAGAGCTTAGAAAATTCTCTCTCTGAACTGACATCTTATTATAATTAAGATCAAAGATCCATTTGGTTTCTCCTTTTACCGGCAAAGTCCATTGAAAAGAATGCAACTGGCTTGTCCATGATGATGTAAAACCGGTCTCCGATGTGAGTAAAGTATCGGCACTCTTACTTTCTGTTATGCCTGAATTGCTGCCATTATCATAATTCCTCATAAATACATAGCTTATCGCTCCAATCTTTCCTGATGAATGAGTGATCCTTATGTACGAATCATAAAAAGAATAGTCGTTCGGAGGAAGAAAATCACTAATATTCTTGTCGAGCAGTGTTTTTAGCAGAGGAGCATAAATTGAGTAATTTCCACGCTTAATTCCACCCGTTATACCAATTCCTGCCTTTTTAACCGGAACCTGAAATGACAACCCTGATGTTAATAATCCAAGTCGTAATTGCACTCCCGCAGAATCAGACCTGGCCTCCCTGTAATCTAATTTGATTACCGAAGAGGCTCCGCCTCCGATATCTGACGGGAAATAATCCTTGATAAGTTCAGTCTTATCTATAAAATCAAGATCGAATGATGATGTAAGCCCAAGGAGGTGGGAAGGAAGGAAAAAATAACAACCGTTTGTAAGAAATACATTCTGCCCCGGCGATCCTCCCCTGACAAAGATATCTGTTGTTCCGTCCTTCCCCGGGACTACTCCCGGAAGGCTTTGCATGGATTTGATAAGATCCGGTTCGCTGAATTGTCTTGGCGCTTCTTTCAATGAGGCACGGGATATTATAATATTACCATGAACGGAGCGGGTTATACTCTTGGCCGAATCGCCAATTATTGTGACTTCTTTAATCTGGAAAGGATCAACTTCAAGCAGAATATTGATTGTGGTATCTGCTCGGACTGTAAATATGATTTTAACTTGTTTGAAGCCAAGAAAACGGGTTGAGAGTTCTTTCCTGCCTGTAGTTGTTTTAAAAACGAATTCACCACTTTGATTAGTGACCGAAGAGTACATGCCAGGATTGAGAGTAATCACTGCACCATAAACAGGACTGGTATCTTCTTTACCCACAAGCTTACCACTAATATTTATTTGTTGCCCGGAAAGGACCAAGCAATTGATGAATAGAATAATCGCTGAAATGAAATATAATATATTTTTCACTGATTTTGTTAATTAACAGGAAGTATAAATGATGTGTTAGAAATGCTGTTAATGGTAAAGATTCCGTATCCGCCCTTAATATTGCCTCTTAGATAAACAGGTTCCGAGAATGGATCGAATATAGTTTCAAAATAAGTGTGATAACTTTTTTCATACGTATAAAATTCTTTGGGTAAGGAGTTAAGAGTTATCCGAATTGGTTTTGTATAGTTATATAACCTATTTATATTTACCTTGATCTTAAAGGTACAATTGTTTCCAGGAATTGTTTTGCTGTCAAAAAAACAGGCTTGATAAATACCACCAGGAATTATGGAGAAGGGGCTAGTTGCGCAGTGACGGAATTTAATACTTAGGAAACCCTGAATAAATGTTCTGAAATAAGGTGAATTACTTTCTATAATATCATAATCAATCATGGCACTGAGAGTGTCATTGTAAAAACCGTCAATTCCAAGATAATAAAACCGGTCTTCGTTAGATAGGAAATTTACATTTAGAACTATTGACTTAACGGGATTATTACATTCCTGTGGCGGTGGCAAGAATGTTTGTACCGTACCTTCAATACTAACTTCAGGTATAAAGGGAGGAGTAGGAACTATAATTTCAGAAGTAATACTTTCTGAATTTTTTTCAGATATTGTAAGTGTGTATTTCTGATTGGGGATAAATACCAGATCTGCCGGCAAGTAGATAGTATCAATTCTGTTTTCGGATTTAGGGTTGAAATACTCAAAAACAACCTCACTTTCAGATCTGATTGTAACCGTCATATCTTCTAGAGACGCGTTTGCCTCTGACGGATATTCATACTGAAAAGTTTTTTCAACAATGATTTTATTCTGATTTCTGCCGTTAATAATAACCGCATTTACGCTGAGTTTCTCTTCAAAATCCGGAGGGATGAAATCAATCAATCCCTGACAGGAATATAAAAAGATGAGCAGGATGAGTAAAGATTCTATTATTAGCTTTTTCTTCATTTGTTTTAACTGTCACCGAAATTTTGTTATTTTTTTGCTCTTGTTTCTGCTCTTCTGTTGATTCTTCCATGAAATCTGGATCAAAATTTGCAATGAAATTTCTAATGTCCTCGACAAATTGTTGTCCTTGTTGCTCTGTTTTTATGTCCAATGAGTCGAGATTGTTTTGTTGATGATCCTTAATGTGGTTGTCGTAGAGAATGTCATATTCTGACAGCAGTTCTTGAATGCTTTTTGTGGATGCTGGTAGCAAGTCGTCAATATTAATGGTCATTAAATCCTCTAATGATG
>JANNKF010000195.1:0-13658 GCA_031396165.1 Bacteroidales bacterium
CAAACCTGCCTGCCGGTAGGCAGGGGCGCACTAAGGATTACACAAAGGTTCACAAAGGTTTATGAATAAAGCAGGTTAGTAATGTTATTAATAATTGATTTATGAAAATGAAAAATATTAATACAGGTAGCAACGAAAAGATGGACCGCCGTTCCATGGTAAAAAATGGATCACTCCTGGTTGGCGCTGGATTTTTAGGCTCATTAACAACTCCCCCAGTCGAGCTTCTGCCGAATGCCAAAAATAATATTTTTAATGTCAGGGATTTTGGCGCCACCGGGAACAGAGGTGATAATGCGACAATGCCAATTCGTTCAGCCATAGATGCATGCAGAGTTGCCGGAGGAGGTACAGTCTATGTGCCGCCTGGTGAGTACACAGTGGGCACCCTGCAATTAAAGGATAATGTCAATCTCAATCTCGAAGCGGGAGCAACCCTCTTTTTGAGCCAGAATGCAGCTGATTTTATTCAGGGTTCGCGGACAATGATCTTTGCACAGGATGCAAAAAATATTGCCGTGACCGGAAGAGGAACCCTCGATGGACTGGCAAAATACGAATTTGTTGAAATGCAGGGTGTTGATCCGGAAATAGCAACGGAAATAGAAATAGCACGAAAGGCGGGGGTGGATATGAGGAGATACTACAGGACCGGGATGCAAACATATATGTTCATTCTTAATAATTGCACCAATATCCTTCTGAGTGATATATCCGTTATCAATTCACCACTCTGGAATATCCGTCTGAACGATTGTAACCGTGTTTTCATAAGGGGTATTTATATATTCTCCGATCTTGAGAAGGGTGTTAACTCCGATGGGATTGATATCTGTTGCACCAGTAATGTTACAATTTCCGATTCGGTGATAGTTACCGGGGATGATTCGATTGTGCTTAAAACACCAACACGAAGAGGGCAGGAGAAGGTCAATCCTGTCGAAAATATTGTCGTAACAAATTGTATTCTTACATCATCATCAACGCCTCTTATGATCGGAACCGAAACATTCGCAGATATCCGTCATGTTATCTTCAGCAATTGCACTATACGCAATTCAAATAAGGGATTCGGGATAAATGTTCAGGATGGGGCAACTGTAAGCGATATAATTTTCAGGAATCTGACAATTGAAACAAGCAGAAAGCACTGGAACTGGTGGGGCAGCGCGGAACTGTGCAAATTTAAACTAAGCAAAAGAACGGATACGTCGAAGCTTGGCAAGATCAGGGATATAGTTATTGACACAATAATTTCACATCCCCGCGGTACTGGCACAATTAAAGGTCAGCCGGAACAGCCGCTAGAAAATATCAGGATGAATAATGTTCAGATCTTTATGACTCCTGAAGATGCGATCGATAAAAGATGCTCACACGCACTTGTTATTGAGAATGTCAGGGGACTTTCTATTCAGGATCTGACAATCAAATGGGATGAACAAAATCCGGAAATGAACTGGCAGAGTGCGCTGGTTCTGAAGAATGTCTCTGATTTTAAAATCAGGTCCTTTTCGGGACGGCAGGGATTGGTAAACAGCTCAAACCCGACGATTCTTCTCGAAAATATCTCAGACGGACTCATCGCCGAATCGAATGCTGAACCTGGATGCAATAGTTTTATTCAGGTGAGTAAAGCGGAAAGTAAAAAACTTGTCCTTAGGAACAATGATACGACAAAAGCTATTAAAGCTATTTCTAATTAATGATTGTTATAACTTTCACACTTTAATTTTATTTCCATCCACCTCCCAGGCTCTGATATAAGGCAACTATCGACTGAAGCTGCTGGAACTTATCATTCACACCATTAAGTTGCGCCGAAAGCAGGTTTACTTCAGAAGTCAGTACATCGATATAGCTTGTTGTTGAAGTATATTTCAATAGTTCGGTTGTATAATCAACTGCCTTCTCAAGATAACTTATCTGTTTCCCGCGGATCGATATCTTATCCGTCGCCGTTTCATAACTATGCATGGCATTTACTACCTCACTTCCTGCATTGAGAAGGATCTTTCTGAATGAAGCCTGTGATTCCTCAAAATCAGCTGTTGCAGATAAAAATCTTTGCCTGTTCAGCCCATAGTTGAAAATTGGCTGAACAAGGCCTCCGACTATGTTCCAGAAAAAAACAGGTTGATTAAATAGGTCATTCAGATTTGTTTGTGTCAGACCTCCTCTTGCATTAATTGTAAGTGCAGGGTAAAAGTTAGTCCTGGCAGACCTCGCAGTTTCATAGTAATATCTCAGCCTATACTCTGCCTGTAAAACATCGGGACGGTTTGCAAGAAGCTGTGCAGGCACTCCGGTACTGAGATCCTCGGACAGATTCTGCTGTTCAAGCGAGGTTCTTTTTATTGGTCCCGGTTCCAGTCCCATCAGAAGACTTAGTACATTCTCAGTTTCATAAATCCTCTGTTTCAGGTCTGGAATCAGAATCTCTGTAGCATAGCGGTTGGCCTGGCTAAGCATAAGATCAGCGCTGGTAATAAAATCATTATCCCTTAAGGCTTCCATAGTTTCGGTATTGCTGATTCTTTTTTCAAGTGTTCTTCTGGTTATGCCAAGCTGAGCATCGAGCGCGAGAAGATTATAATAATTTATCGCCACAGAAGCTATGAGATCTGTTGTTACTGCTCTTTTAAAAGCTTCACTTGCCATAAGGGATGCGAGACTTGCGCGTTTTGCACTCCGGAACTTGCCCCAAATATCAGCTTCCCAGCTAGTGCTTCCAAAAAGCTGATATGATTCAGGAACTCCAAACCCTCCTGTTTCGCTTTGAAAAGTTGCATTGGCCCCGGTGTTTAGTGAGGGAAAGAACTCAGCCCGGCTCTGCCTGAAAGCTGCATCGGCTTTCTTTACCCGTGCAATTGCAACCTTAATATCGGGATTATTACTTACAGCTTTTTCAATAATGAAGTGAAGGCAGGTATCTGTGAACAATTCACTCCAGGGAATCAATGCAATTCCTGAAGAATCAGATATATCGAGATCTCTGTACAGGGTAGCATCTGCACTGATTTCCGGGAATTTCCCCAGTTGCATTACTTTGCAAGATGCCAGAGTGAATGTTAATCCAAGCAAAATAAACGCCTGCCATATTTTTGTCCTGGTAGCCATTGGCATCATTTCAGATCCTTTAATCATTTATAGTTACTTGTTCAATAACTTTATTCTTTGTGAATTTTTCCTGGAACGTCTGGAAAATGATAAAAAGTGCAGGGATCACCAGGATCCCGAGAAGAGTGCCAAACAGCATTCCTCCGACGGCAGAAAAACCTATTGACTTATTTCCGCTCGCTCCTGCTCCGGTTGAGAACACAAGAGGCAAAACCCCGATGATGAAAGCAAGGGATGTCATAAGTATAGGGCGAAGACGTACTTTGGCGCCTTCCGTGGCCGAATCAAGGATAGTCATGCCCTTTTTTCTTCTTGCAGAAGCGAATTCAACTATCAGAATGGCATTTTTGGCTAGAAGTCCGATCAGCATTATCAGTGAAATCTGTGTATAAATATTATTGTCAATTCCGAATATCGTATCAAATATGAAAATACCTGTCAATCCGACCGGAAGTGAAAAAAGGACAGCCAGTGGGAGAAAATAACTTTCATAGAGAGCGCTCAGGAGAAAATAGACAAAGAGAAGACTCAGTATGAAGATGTAAATTGTCTGTGAACTGGCATTCTGCTCTTCACGGCTCACCCCCGAATATTCAAATCCGAATCCCGCCGGAAGTGTCTGAGCTGCAACTTCACTAATAGCCTTCATTGCTTCACCGGATCCATAACCTTTATTGGGACTTCCATTTACCGAAACGGAGAGATACATATTGAATCGTGTAAGGCGTTCAGGACCGTAAACTCTTGTAAGATTTATGAATTCTGTGATCGGAGCCATCTTGTTATTGTTGGTTCGCACCATTATCCTGTTAAGTGTTTCGGGACTTGTACGGTATTCCGCATCAGACTGTACCATGATGCGGTATTGCTTGCCAAACTGATTGTAGTTCGAAACATAAATTCCACCAAAAAATCCCTGCATAGCAGACATAATACCTGATACAGTTAAGCCAGCCTGTTTTACTTTGGGAACGTTTACAGATAAAAGATACTGTGGAAAATTGGGATTAAAAGTTGTATAAGCTGTCAATATCTCCGGTCGTTTGTTGAGTGCCTCAAGAAAATCCTGGGCTGCCTTGTTGAACTCCTCAATTGTATGTCCTTCAATATTCTGAAGTTCGAATGTAAAGCCACCGCTTATTCCGAAACCCTGTATTGTAGGTCTGGAAAAAGGCAGCAGTCGCGCATCTTTAATTACAGATGTTTTTTGCATCAGGGTCTGTATTATATCGACATTCGTGATGCCTTTACGTTCCTTCCATTTCTTTAGGTCGAGGATAACCATCCCATATGAGCTTCCGGAACCGGCAATAAAATTGAATCCTGTCAGTCTCAGTATATTATTAACTTGTGGAATTGTTCTTGCAATGCTGTCAACCTTTGCTGCCACAACTGCGGTTCTTTCAAGCGATGATGCGGGCGGAAGGCTTATACTCACAAAAATGGCTCCCATATCCTCTTCAGGGACAAATCCTGATGGCCGCGTTTTGAGCAGAATGAAGAAAGCTATGCTGAATACGAGAATAACAATAGTCACCAGCCACTTACTGCGCGAAAAAAAACGTACGTACTGAACATATTTCGACTTTCCTGCTTCGAAGCCAGCATTGAAAAGCTCAAAAAATCTTCCTGTCGATGAATGATTTTTTTGTTCATGGTTTTTTGGTTTCAGAAATAATGCTGCAAGAGCCGGGCTGAGTGTCAGGGCATTTACCGCCGACAAGATGATAGCAATAGCAAGAGTTACACCAAACTGTTTATAAAACACACCGGAGGAGCCTGTAATGAACGTAACAGGAATAAAAACAGAAGCCATTACCAGTGTTATTGAAACGATAGCCGCAGATATTTCGCTCATCGCATCAACTGAGGCCTTATATGCAGTGGGATAATTCTGGTCAAGCTTGGCATGAACCGCCTCAACAACCACGATAGAATCGTCGACCACAATTCCAATGGCAAGAAGTAACGCAAAAAGAGTGAGAAGATTAATGCTGAATCCGAACAGGTACAGGAAGAAGAAAGTACCGACAATTGCAACAGGAACAGATATTGCCGGAATAAGTGTTGAGCGGAAATCCTGCAGAAAAAGATAAACGACAATAAAGACAAGAATGAAGGCCTCAAGAAGGGTTCTCAGAATCTTTTCGATAGACTCATCAAGAAATACATTGGCATTTACAAGGTTCTTATAATGGATCCCTTCAGGGAATGACTTTTCTGCTTCATCAAAAACCTTCAGGCAATTATTTATAACATCCCGGGCATTCGAACCGGCAGTCTGGCTTATTGCAATTGTGCTGGCCGACAGCCCGTTCATTCTTACATCACTGTTGTAAGAAAGAGATCCCAGCTCCACACGGGCCACATCCTTCAACATTAAATACCGGCCATTATCTTCTGCACGTATTATGACATTCTCAAATTCCTGAACAGTTTTCAGCTTGCCGGTGTACCTTATCACATACTGAAAACTCTGATCGCCCTGCTCTCCGAAACGTCCGGGAGCAGCTTCTATATTCTGATCGTTAAGAGCAGAAACAACGTCAGCCGGCACAATTCCATATACTGCCATAAGATCTGACTTAAGCCATATACGCATTGAATAAATAGCTGAACCGAAAGATGAAGCCCCGCCAACTCCGCTAACCCTTCTCAGTTTCGGCAGGATATTTATGTCAGCGTAGTTCTGAAGAAACAGCTGATCATATTCGGGTTTCTCACTATAGAGGGAAGATATAAGCAGGTTTCCGGCCTGTTGCTTTCTTACAGAGACCCCTGCTCTTGTCACTTCTGCCGGAAGGATCCCCGAAGCAGAGGAAACTCTGTTCTGAACCTCAACTGCTGCCATATTCGGATCAGCCCCGACTTTGAAATAGACATTTATTGAACCGTTTCCGTCATTTGTTGCATTTGAAGTCATGTAAGTCATACCCTCCACTCCATTGATCTGTTCCTCAAGCGGGATGATGACACTATTTAGTACTACTTCAGCATTTGCTCCGGCATAATTTGCTGAAACAGTTACAGTCGGAGGTGCAATATAAGGGTACTGCTCGATCGGTAATTCAACAAGACCCAGAATTCCGAGCATGAAAATGATTATTGAAATGACTGTACTGAGTACGGGGCGTTCTATGAATTTTTTAAACATTGTTCACTCTATTCTGATTGCTTTTCATTCTTTTCAGCTCGTTCCTTTGGTTTGATCGAAACACCATTTTTGAGGGAATTAATTCCTTCAACAACAATCTTATCACCTGCCTTAAGACCTTTTGTAACCAGGAAGGATTGTCCGTCATCTGTGGGTACGGGATCAAGAGCCACGGCAGCAACTTTATTGGCAGAATCGACCCTGTAGGCAAAGTATTTATTCTGCAGTTCATAGGTTGCGCTCTGGGGAATAACAAGAACGCTGTGTTTCACTTCCGGAATTCTTATTGTAGCACTGGATCCGCTGCGGATCAATCCTTCCCTGTTTGGGAAGATTGCCTTAAAAGTTGCTGATCCTGTCTGGGTCGAGATCATTCCGCTTGCCAGTGTAATCCGTCCTTTTTCGGTATACTCTGTTGAATTAGCGAGAATGAGAGTGGCCTGAGGTATATTTTTAATTTTCTCATCAAGACTTTCCCCCGGTGAACCGGAGAGAAAATCGAGAAGCTGTTTTTCATTCCATGAGAAATATGCAAACACCGTTTCAATATTCGAAAGCGTGGTTAATGCCTGCTGGCTATTGCTGCTTACCAGAGCACCCTGCTTATATGGGAATGTTCCAATGATCCCATCAATAGGACTTCTGATACTCGCATATGCAAGATTCGTTTCAGCATTGGACAATTCAGCCTTCGCTTGTTCCAAGCCGGCCTTTTTCGAACCAAGGTTTAGCTCGGCAGATCTTAATCTGTAATCGCTTACTATCTGTTTTTCAACAAGCGGCCTGATTTTCTCTATTTCCATTTCAGCAGTGTTGACATCGGCTTCGGCACGGCTGATGCTGGCTCCGGCTGTTATCACCTGCTGCTCATACACGGGATTCCTTATTTTAAAAAGAAGCTGCCCCTTTTTCACATGATCACCTTCATTGACAAGGATATCCTGAAGATACCCGCTTATCATAGGTCTGATTTCTATAACCTGCTGCCCTTCGATTGTCGCCGGAAACTCCTGATGAATTGTTACTGATACAGGATATACAGTAGTTACTTCATACTCTCGTGGCATCTCAGCCGCCGGGCCACCGGCTTTTTCATTTTTACAGGAGGAAATAAAAAATAGTGTTAAATAAATAACAGAAGAGATGATTCTCATATTATTGATTTATTGGATTTTGTATTCCCTATAAACAATAATCAGAGAAATCTGTTTAGGGATTCACCGATCTTTTTGAAAATTTTTAATAAAGAATCACCTGGGATGAGTTACAGCAGGCGACGCAGATAAGACTCAATAAGTTAGATTGAGTGTCAATTCAAGAGTATGAAAATCAGAGTTTATTTATTAAAAACACCTCTCCCGTCCGGGTCGATAAATCATATTCATAGACTTTCCTCATACTGATGGATTGTGAATTATCTTCCTTATTATTCATAAGTGGTTTGGTAATATCAGGTATTATGAAGAAAGGATTTTTGTTTTGGCCTTTTGCTTCTCTAAGCCCTTTTCCTTTCAGAGGTAAATAGGAACGAATTCTGCAGTTGCCACCCAGTGCCGATTTTATATTAGCAGTCACTAATTCCCCATTTTCCCACTGAATATCTATTTCAAATCCGCCTCTGGCTTTAAGTCCATTAACACTTCCGTTTTTCCATGCCTCCGGCAATGCAGGCAACATGTGAATTGCTCCATCCTGACTTTGCATCAACATTTCCGCAATACCGGAAGTGCAGCCGAAATTTCCATCTATCTGAAAAGGAGGGTGGGCATCAAAGAGATTTGGATATGTACCTCCTCTTTGTCTTCCATTGGGTTGGATTGACGGTGTCAGCTGATCTGTGATCAGTTTGTAAGCATGATCACCATCGAGGAGTCTGGCCCAAAGATTAACTTTCCAGCCCATTGACCAGCCTGTAGACTCATCACCTCGGGCAACGAGAGATGTCCTGGCTGCAGAAAATAATTCAGGTGTTCTGTAGGGCGAGATCTGATTTGACGGATAAAGCCCGTAGAGATGTGATACATGACGATGTTTATCATCCTCACTGTCCCAGTCGTACATCCATTCCTGTAACTGACCCCAGCTTCCGATTTGCATCGGTGGTAGCCTCTTAAGCGCCTCTGCCAGTTTACCTGACAGGTCATTATCCAACTTCAGGATTTCTGCAGCTCTGATTGTCTTTGTAAACAAATCGAAAACAAGTTGATTGTCCATAGTAGTACCTGCAGTGACTGATGTTCCGGGATGAACTGAAGGAGCATTTTCAGGAGATACAGAAGGGCTGACAACCATCCATTTATGTTCGGGTTCTTCAATAAGGAAATCAAGAAAAAAAACAGAGGCTTCTTTTACAACAGGATAAACAGACCTTAGGTATTCCTTGTCCCCTGTAAAATCATATTTATCGAATAAATGCTGGGAGAGCCATGCACCACCCATTGGCCACATGCCCCAGAAAGCACCATCAATCGGGCCATTGAATCGCCAGATATCCGTATTGTGGTGCATCATCCATCCATTGGCTCCATACATGTCACTTGCTGTCTTTCTGCCCGTTTGAGACAATTCCCGAACCATTTGAATAAGCGGTTCATTCATCTCAGTTAGATTTGTAATTTCTGATGGCCAGTAATTCATTTCTGTGTTAATGTTCACCGTATACTTGCTATCCCACGAAGGGGTTAGCTGATCATTCCATATCCCCTGCAGGTTGGCTGGCTGACCGCCGGGCCGCGATGATGAAATAAGGAGGTAACGTCCAAATTGAAAATATAATGCCACCAGCTGAGGATCAAAGCCCTTTGCAAACTGTTCCAGACGGATATCAGTTGGGTTCTTAACGGAGTCAGTTACCCCAAGATCCAGACTTACTCTTCCAAAAAAGTGCTGGTAATCAGCTATGTGATCCTTTAGAGATTGGTCATAACTTTTCTTCATAGCATTCTGAAGGTAAGAAGTGGTCTTTTCGCCGGCGTTTGCACTGATGTCGTTATAATTTTTGAAACCAGTGGCTATTGAAATATATATTGTGGCAACATCAGCATTTATTACCTTCAGGGCTGTATCGACAGAAGACACAGTGCCACCTGTTGTAATGATCTTTGTCCGGGCTTCAAATTGTAGGTTTCCTTTAACCTTATCAAAATCGCTTGTCTTTCCCGATAGTAGAATCTCGTTATTTCCGCTGATCGAAACGTTTGTTTTTGATGGTCTGTCCATTGTTGCGGTGAAACTGACTGATCCGGGTTTGTCGGCTGAAATCCTTATTATGATTACCTGGTCGGGGGATGATGAAAAGACAGTTGTATTATATTTCACACCCTTAAGTGTGTAATGAGATGAAACAACAGCTTTTTCAATGTCAAGCTCGCGGTAATATTCAGTATAATTCTCATGACCGGGGAATAATAGTCTTAGATTCCCAACTGTTTGATAAGGCATTCCCTGGGAAATCTTGCTTATAAATTTCTGGTTGATAATATCCTGTGCTTCCTTGACTTTCCCCTCAAATATTAATTTCCTTACTTCCGGCAATGCGTCTCTGGAGTCAGGATTGTCATTACGGTACGGTTGACCAGCCCATACAGTGTTCTCATTCAGCTGTATAATCTCCTTTGATGGATCTCCATAAACCATGGCACCTAAACGACCATTGCCAACTGGCAACGCCTCAACCCATTGTTTGGCAGGACGGGTGTACCAAAGTTTCAGCAGGGAATCATCCTGGGCGGCACTATTAAGAACCACTACAAGATTAACTAAACAGTATAAGATCATCTTTTGCATAAGCATTCTACTGAGATTTTTATTTTATTTATATGTGATATACAATAATATAACAATATTTAAATCATTTTATTCTGAACCAATCAAAGTCCACATAACCACCCGGCGATTTTGTCGCATAATTGAAAATACCAAACCGATAGCCCATAAAGTGAGGCATCGAATACTCCATTTTCAGCTGTGTTCCAATAGGCTTCCATATTTTGCCATCAAGGCTATATAAGAAACCCGCAAGATCGGTCTTATTTCTGAAATCGCATTCAGCTTTCAGCCAGATAGTCTTTTGTAACAGAGGAACAACTTCTGCTTCAACTGGTTTCCCGGTCTGTGCGTTAATCATCACAATTGATTTTGCCCCGTTTGCAAATTTAACACCTGCAATTCCGAATTTTCTCTGCAGAAGGGTTAATCCGGCAAAATCACCCTCCTTCATATTCGACACATCCATACAGGTTGAGCCATAACATTGTGGCCCGACTGTACGCTGAGTTAAAGTATTTTTTGCTGTTACTAGGATTGTATCGATCCGGCCTGTTGTCAGACGAAGATAGCCCTTCCGTTTGTTTACTGACCACAGACTATTGTCGGGATTATGGTTCCACTGCCAAACGAGAGGAAGCGACGGATCACCTTTTTTGCGATTGAATTCATCAGATGCAACAATGCCCGGAATTAATCCTTTGCTTACAGGAAGATCAAGATTATCAGGAACTTTTCCATTAACACCGATGACAGGCCAGCCCTCTTCCCATTTCAGGGGTACGAGGTAGGGAATCCGACCCACTGAACCAAAATCGCGGAAAAGATAGGCAAACCACCTGCCATCAGGGGTATCAACAAGACCTCCCTGGGCAACACCAAGATCCTGGAAGGCAAGCTTTCCCTCCCACGGACCGGTAATCTGATCGGCACGGTGAATGACAACAGTTCGCATACCGCCTCTTGGCCATGTTATATTGAAGAGAAAATATTTTTCTTTTACCTTGAATAACTGCGATCCTTCTCCCAGACCGCTGTCTTTTCCAGAAGGTAAACTTGAGTTTTCAATTATAACCTGATTTGTGCCTCCGGTTTTGACTCCAGATAAATCAGCATTAAGCTCAACAAGGGTTAGTTTTTTATTGCCATAGATCAGATAAACACGCCCGTCGTCGTCGAAAAACAGTGTATTATCATGAAAGCTGGGGTTGAAAGAAATTTCTTTCCACGGGCCTTTTTCAATATCCTTTGTTGAATAAATATATGTCTTACCGGTAGTCTGGGCAAATGTTGATACGTAAAAAGTATCATTGTGATAACGGATGCAGCTGGCCCAGGAGCCTCTTCCGTAGGAGTTTTTGCCGTTCTTAAGGGTCAGTGCATCAACTGTGTCGAGAACATCATAGGCATAACTAACTATTTTCCAGTTAATCAGATCTTTTGATTTCATTATTGGCACACCAGGCGCCATATGCATGGTTGTGCTGCTCATATAATATGAATCTCCGACACGGACAATAGAGATATCCGGGACATCGGCAAAAATTACCGGGTTCTGTGCCTGCTGTGCAGGTGATAACAAGCCCATATGCAGTAAGATGATAACTAATGTCAGAATAGACCGATAACTCTTCCTCATTTTATAATAGTTTAAATTCCTAAAAATATTTCTTTATTTTTTCTTCTTTATTTTTATAACTGTAACCGACATTGGCGGTGCGCTGTAATTAAATCTCTGGCTTGCGGGAAAGTCTGTATTCAGCGGAACCACATTCTCAGGGTTCTTAAATGTATTTTCGGCATCAGGATCACCGGTAAGCAGAGTCATTTCGGCATCAGGTAAAAATCTGAAACCGGTAAGATTAACCTGAAAAATGCCGTCAGCATTACCTGCATTTACCATTTTAAGTATGATATCGCCTGTCCGGCTGTCCTGAACACATGAGGAGGCCAGTGCTGAATCTGCTGCCTCTTCTGTAATTACTTTGTTGAAAAAGAGGTCACCCTGATTGACAGAGAACAACTTTTGCACATAATAATTCGGGGTAGGGCAGATACTGACATTGTTGAAGAATATCAAGTCTGTCTTCCATTGTGTGAAATTATCTTTGGCAAGCAGGGGCGCATAGGAAGCCATTCTTACAACATCACCATTCCGCTCAAGGGAAATCATATAAACCGCTTCTGCAACAGCATTCCGGAGTTTATTCCCCCATGAAGCATATTCTCCAAGGTAAACCTCTGATCCGTTACGGTTGTATGTGTCATACCGGTTCTGATTTGAAATCAGCCATTTCGGATCTGTATAATAATGTTCATCAACAACATCAACATCAAGCTCATCTGCAAGTTTCCAACCTCTTGTAAAATCTTCTCCGCTATGGAAAGGTCCTGAAGTTCCGATTACAGTAATCTCGGGATGTTTCTCTCTTACAGATTTATAGATCATCCTGAAGCGTTCTTCAAATTCAGGAGTTATTTTATCTTCATTGCCAATGCCAATATATTGAAGGTTAAATGGAGCCGGATGCCCTGCAGCAGCACGTTTTGCTCCCCAGACTGAATTTGCCGGTCCATTCGCCCATTCTATAAGATCCAGTACCTCGCTTACATAGTCTTGCATCTCATCCATCTGTATGGCCTTCTGGCCAGTACCACCGACACGCCAGGTCCCGCCGGAATTCTGGCAGCTGACAGCAGCCGGAAGAACCGGCACAGGTTTTGCGCCAATATCTTCGCAAAACTGGAAATACTCAAAATATCCCAGACCAGCAGTCTGGTGATATCCCCATATATTACGCTGTTCCTTACGCTGTTCAACCGGGCCAATAGTATTTTTCCATCTGTACATATTTCCGAGACCGTCACCATGAACAAGACATCCGCCCGGAAACCTGATAAATCTGGGTTTCATGTCAGCAAGCATCTGTGCAAGATCAGCACGCAATCCGTTTGTCCTGTTCTTAAATGTTTGCACGGGAAAAAGAGAAATGACATCAAGAGCCACCTTTCCCTCGCTGATGGCAAGAACAACCAGAGTTGCACTATCGCTATTCTCATTTGATAACAGCGAAGAAGAATACTTTTTCCACTCTCCGGAGGTAACGGAGAATGATTCTTCAGCCAGAATCTTTCCTTTTCTGCCCTGCAGGCTGACTTTAAATGAAACCTGTTCTTCTGAGAGCTGCCTGGCAAACATTGAAAAGGAATATTTCTCACCTGTTCTGACAACAATTCCATCGAATCCGAAGTTTTTAAGCCCGACGCCAGATTCACCGGTGTATTTTTCTTCGTGTCCGACATGTTCAATTTCAAGTACCATATAATGAGGATTGTCGGCATGAACAGGAGAGGAGGTTTCTGTATTTATTCTCCCGTATGAAAATCCAGGTGAAATATATTCCCAGAAAGAAAACGGGTTCCATCCCTTCTGTTCAGTGGGACTATATTCAAATGATCTGTTCTGAACCAGTTCTGCATAAGGCCTCCGTCGGCTGAATAATTGATATCCTCAAAGAAAAGTCCGAAAAGGTCAGGACTTATTTTCTTTCCTCCGGACTTTGATTGGGCAACAGCATTTAGAGCTGAAACAAAAATTATTAATGCAATAAAAGCTATT
>JANNKF010000211.1:0-17369 GCA_031396165.1 Bacteroidales bacterium
GGGCGTAGCATCATTCTACTAATTTTTTTTATATTGTGATGATTTACCAGGAAAAAACTAAAGAAGAATTCATAAAAGAGCTGCAGAAACTGAAGCAGGAGAATGATTTATTAAAAACATCATACTCAAAAAACATCTTCAAATTTAAACAGGTAGAAGATGCACTTTCACGGCAGAAAGATGCCCTGGTAAAACTCAATAAGTTTTCTATAGGATTATCAAAGTTAACACTGGAAGATAACCTTGAAGCGTTTATAGTTAAACAGCTTAAAGTACTTACTGGCGCTAAAGCAGCAGTATTCTCAGAATACAGTCATATCGAAAAAACAACAACTGTAAAATACATAGATATTGATTCCCGGCTGTTAAAGAAAGTTATCAGTCTGCTTGGACAGGATGTGTACACTCTTCACTCTGAAGTTAGCGAGGAGTCTTATGATATGATGACATCAGAAATCATTGGAATTCGAAAAACCTTATTCGAGGTATCCTTTGGGACTATCCCTCGTCCTGTGGGAACGGCTATACAAAGATTACTTAAAGCTGACCGATTCATCGGACTTGCATATATAATTGAGGGCAAACTATATGGCACATCCCTGCTTGCAATGGGCAAAGGTCAGTCCGATCCGCCAAGAGAAATATTGGAGAACTTCATTTTCCTGGCGGGTGTATCATTACGACGAAAGCTGGCAGAGCAGTTGCTAAAGGAAAGCAACGAGTGGCTTAATGAGGCTCAAAAACTGGCACATATAGGTGTATGGAATTGGAACCCCGATACGGACAATGTAACATGGACAGATGAGCTTTATAGTATTGCAGGACTTGACCCGAAGCTTCCGGAACCCACCTATCAAGAACATTCCAGACTCTTTACTCCGCAAAGCTGGGAGCTTCTGAAAACCGGTGTTGAAAAAGCAATGGGAACAGGTGAATCATACCAGTCTGAACTGGAACTCATCCGCCCGAACGGAGACACCCGCTACATTAATGCATTTGGCGGTGCAAAATTTGATTCTAAAGGACTAGTCAACAGGCTTTTCGGCACGATCCAGGATATCACCGAGCGAAAGCATATTGAGGAAGTGCTTAAATTGAATGAGACATTGTTTCGCGAATATTACAACAACATGAAAAGCGGATCTGCCATTTTTACAGTTCTAAATGACGGAAGCAAAGGTTCTGATTATATTATTAAAAAAATTAACAGAATCGGTCTTAAAATGGAAGGGAAAACACTTGAAGAAGTGGTTGGCAAAAGGTTTGTCGACATACGTCCGACAATAGATAGTTACGGCCTGATCCCCATCATGAAAAAAGTATGGGAAACCGGGGAATCGGACATTTTTCCAACCAGGATATATTTAGATGAACGATCTTCAAATTACTATGAAAATTATATCTTTAAACTTCCTTCCGGCGAAGTGGTAACGTTATATAGTGATGTAACCGATAGTAAAAAGGCGGAGGAGACGCTCCGTGATAGTGAGGAGCGATACCGTTTGCTTGTCGAAGGATCTCCCGATGCGATCGCAATTCACGCTAATGGTAAATTTATCTTCGTGAATCCTGCCGGTGCAAAGCTTATAGGGGCAAATAGTCCTCAGGAACTCATCGGGAAACCCATTCTTGATGTTGTGCACCCTAATAGTCGAACCCAGGTCATTGAAAGGCTGAGTCTTGTATCGGAAGGGAAAAAGGCTCCATTGTTTGAAGAAAAATTCGTAAAATTAGACGGATCTGTCATTGACGTTGAAGTTATAGGAATTCCCTTTACTTATGAAGGACAACCTGCAATTCAGGTTGTTGTCCGCGATATCACCGAACGCAAGCAGGCAGAAAAAAAACAATTCGAAAATGAAGAGCGCCTCAGAGATATTATTTTTAGTATAGGAGATTGGGTGTGGGAAGTTGATGAGAATGGGATTTTTACATACAGCTCGCAAAAAGGTTCTGACCTGTTTGGTACATCGACTGAAAAAATTATAGGAAAAACTCCCTTCGGTTTCATGCATGCTGATGAAGCAAAAAGAGTCGGAGAAATATTCTCTGAACTGACAGCAAAAAAAGAGCCGATAAGAGATCTCGAAAACTGGTGCAAGGGTAAAAATGGCGAGAGGATATGTCTAATGACCAATGGAGTACCTTTTTTTGATAGCCATGGAAATCTCAAAGGTTACCGGGGTGTGGATAAAGACATTACTGAATTTAAAAAGAACCAGGCTGCTTTAGAGCAGATGAATGAAGGGATGACAAGTCTTTATCAACGTCTTGAAAATGTCCGCGAAAGTGAACGGGCGGAGATTTCAAGAAATATTCACGACCAGCTTGGACAATCTCTTACCTCCTTAAAATTTGATTTAGGTACTTTAATAGACAAAACTGAGAGAGGTTCAAAGGAGAACCTAAAACTGTCAGGGATGATAGATATGGTGACCCAGATTATAAGAAATGTTCAAAGAATTTCTTCCGAATTACGACCGCCAGCACTGGACGAACTAGGCCTTTCAGCAGCAATGGAATGGTATTGTGAGGATTTCATTGAAAGAACCGGACTGCAGTTGCGTATGGAACTTGATAATGTACAAACCAGGGATATGAATAAAAATCTGGCCTTGTATAGAGTGTTGCAGGAATCACTCACTAATGTTATCCGACATTCATCTGCTAAAAACGTTCTGGTAAAACTTTTTGATTTTGGGCAGGACATTTTCCTGATAATAAAAGATGACGGGATAGGTATCTCTCAGGATAAAATAGTTTCTTTCAAATCTTTGGGGATATTGGGAATGCTTGAACGAACCAGACAATATGGTGGTGATGTTGAGATTACTAATCCGGACAAAAAGGGTACGGAAGTTAAAGCCAGATTATCAAAATAAAAATTATTCGACTAATGAAAATTTTAGTTGCGGATGATCATTCAGTAGTTCGTAATGGATTAGTGCAAATTCTGAAAGAACTTGGTCTGGTAGAGATTGTCGAGGAAGCATCGGATGGCAATGAAGCTCTTGAAAAAATCTTAACAGGAAATTATGATTTTGTGATACTTGATATTTCGATGCCCGGCCTTAGTGGATTAGATATTCTTGAGACTTTGAAAGCCCATCAGAAGAAAGTTAATGTTCTGATTTTGAGTTTATATCCGCATAAACAGTTTGCAGTCCGTGCTTTAAAGCTTGGAGCATCAGGATATCTGTCAAAAGATAGTGCACGAGAAGAACTTATTCTGGCAATTAAAAAGATTTCTGCAGGAGAAAAATACATCTCTTCCGATATAATCGGGAATCTTGTTTCCGATTTAAACAAAGATGATGGTATCGCCCCGCATTCCAGGTTATCAGAAAGAGAATTTCAGGTTATGTGCCTTCTTGCGAAAGGTACATCAATAGTTGAAATAGGGGAAAAACTTTTCTTGAGCGAAAATACTATCAGTACTTATCGCACCCGAGTCCTCCAAAAGATGGAGATGAAAAGCAATGTTGAACTTGCATTGTATGCTTATCAAAATAATCTTATAGAGTAGGAAATTTGTCTTGCAGGTCTTGCAGGTCTTGCAGGTCTTGCATGTCTTGCAGGTCTGCCATCTAAGCTGACTTGCACGACTTGCACAACTTGCACGACATTTGTAGTTCTTCCCCTACAATAAAATCAATGATCCTTTACAGCGTTTAGCAGTAGAACCTGTAACCAGTCTGAGGCAGATGCGTAACTTTATTGTTTGCTAAACTCACAATTTGCCCTTTGTATGAATACAACCGGATTTGGAAAAAGGAAAAAAGCTGAAATCCTTATAGTTGAAGACAGCCTTACTCAGGCGGAATTGTTGAGACAATTGCTGAAGGAAAATAATTTCAATGTTACACATGCTGAAAACGGCAAACAGGCTCTGTCTATTCTAGAAAAATTCATTCCCGATCTGGTAATCAGCGACATTATCATGCCTGAGATGGATGGATATGAGCTATGTACCAGGATAAAAACAGATGAAAGACTTAAGGATCTTCCGGTTATACTTCTGACAACTCTTACCGATCCTGAAGATGTGCTTAACGGGTTGACTTGTGGTGCCGACAACTTCTTTACAAAACCATACCAGGAAGATTATCTGATCTCTCAGATACTACAGATAATTTCACAACCTAAGATCCAGAAGAATGAGAATATCCGGATTATGGTAGAAATATTCTTTGCCGGTAAAAAGCGTCTCATCACAGCAAACCAGATGCAAATGCTCACGCTTCTTCTCTCAACCTATGAATCTGCAGTAATGCAAAATAGACAATTGCTGAGGACACAGGAAGAATTAAAGCAACTGAACATTACTCTCGAGGATAAAGTAAACCTGAGAACTGCTGCTTTAAATGAGACAATGGAAAAGTATCTGGATCTGTACAATAATTCCCCTTCAATGTTCTATTCATTTGAGACATCATCGAGAAGCATAATTGAATGTAATGATACCCTTATTAATCTTACCGGAAGCAAGAGGATTGATATAATCGGAGAAAACATTTTTTTACTTTATCATCCCGACAGCCATAAGGAGGCAACCAGGTTTTGGGAAACATTTGTCAAAACAGGTGAAGTAAGGAATTTTGAACTTGAACTTAGGTCCGGGCCTGGGGGTAAAATTCCTGTACTTATTAATGTCGCTGCGGTTAGGGATGTCAATGGTGAAATAATTTCAGGTCGCGTTGTTATGCAGGATATTACAGCTCGTAAACTTGTAGAAAAGGAACTGCTGGCCTCAAAGGAAAAAGCTGAGGAAAGTGATAAGCTTAAATCAGCTTTTCTGGCAAACATGTCGCATGAAATACGGACTCCGCTTAACGGAATTCTTGGATTCTCAGATTTGTTAAAAGATCCGAGTCTTGATGAAAAAGTAAAGGTAGATTTTATAAACACAATTGATAAATGTTCAAATCAGCTCTTACATATTGTCACCGATATTATTGATATTTCAAAAATTGAATCCGGAGTAGATAAAGCAAAGCCTGTAGTTTTTAATTTACTGGAACTGATTCATGAGACACAAGCATTTTTTCAACCCTTAGCCGATCTGAAAAACCTTAAGATAATCTTTATGAATAACCTTCCATCCAGTCTTGTTAATATTTTCAGCGATCCAATCAAACTCCGTAATGCATTGAATAACATTATCGACAATGCAATAAAGTTTACTGATAAAGGTGGAATTGAAATAAATATATCTGATAATAATAATTTTCTGTTATTTAAAATATCAGATTCAGGTATCGGAATTGAACCTGCTTTTCAAAAAATAATTTTTGATCGGTTTCGGCAGGTGGAACTATCCAACACCCGGGATTACGGAGGAAACGGACTTGGATTATCACTTGCAAAATCATTTACAGAACTATTGGGAGGTTCTGTTGAGGTTGATTCTTCAATAGGAGAAGGCAGCACCTTCACTATAAGTATACCACTCGTTCGCCCTGAAATAAATATAACAGATATTAAGATTAATGAACCTGGCAATTCTGCAGAAATCGCATGGAGCAAAAAAACCATTTTGCTTGCTGAAGATGAAGAAAGCAACTCAAATTTAATAAAAATGATTTTGAAATCATCCGGAGTGAATATTCTGTTTGCTGAAAATGGTTCCCAGGCAGTTGATTTATGCAGAAATGAAAAAGGCATTTCCATGGTTTTAATGGATATCAAAATGCCTGTTATGGATGGACTGGCAGCGACCCGGTTGATTAAATCTTTTAGAAACAGTCTCCCCATAATTGCAACAACTGCATATGCTGATATTAATGATAAACAGATGTGCTTCGATGCAGGGTGTAATGATTATTTATCTAAACCATTCAGAAAAGGGGATCTGATAAATATGATAAGCAAATATCTTGTATGAATAACCCCCCTTTGGGGGGGCAGGGGGGCAAAAAACAAAAGAAAAATTGGGCAGAAGTTAAAAAATTATTGATTAAAAGTAAAATACACATCCAAAATGAAAGTAGTTATTGCAGATGATTCAATAATGTTCAGAGAGAGAATAGTTGGTCTTTTAAAAAGTATAGATAATGTCGAAATATCAGGTGAGGCTGAAAACGGTCTTGAGGTACTGAAACTCATTGAGGAAAAGAAACCTGATCTTGCAATACTTGATATCAGAATGCCAGAACTGAATGGTATTGAAGTCCTTAAAATGATCAGGGAGAATGGGACAAAGATCAGAATTTGTATGCTAACTAGCTATCCTTACAAACAGTACAGGGATAGGAGTGCTATGGAAGGAGCTGATTATTTTTTTGATAAAAACCTTGATATAAAACAGATAACCGAACTCATTATCACTTTGGCAAATAATCAGAAAGGAGAAGGAAACAATGCAGCCGAATCAAACAATTATTAATGAGATTTTAATTTTCACATTGGATGAATTGACTTATGCCCTCCAGTTGCCTGCAGTAGCGAGGGTTATACACGCAATGGAAGCAAGACCTTTACCAAAATCACCGGAAATAATTTCAGGGATTATTAATGTCCAGGGCCAGATTATTCCGGTTGTTGATATCCGGAAACGTTTCGGTCTGGCTGAGCGGGAAACCGATATCGACGACCGGATTATTATTGCTGATACCGGTAAAAGAAGGATTGCCATGTTTGTTGATACTGTAACGGGAATTAAAGAGCTTTCATCACGGCAATTTTCGGATTTCGGAAAAGAATTGCCATTTGCCGCATATATCAAAGGAGTCGCTAAATTAGATAATGAACTAATCCTTATTTATGATCTTGAACAGTTTTTAAATCTTGATGAAGAATTAGTACTCGAACAGGCTTTGAAGGGAAAAGATCAATGAATTACAATATTTCAGATAATGAATTGTCGCAGGTCTGCAATATAATTGCTGCCAGGATGGGATTGCACTTTCCGGTTGAAAGATGGTCTATACTTGGTCGTAACCTGTCATTAGCCGCACATGAATTTGGGTTTAAGGAAATGGATGGGTTCATTCAATGGTTTTTGTCACAAAACCTCAATAAGGAACAAATAAAAATACTGGCATCCCATCTTACAGTCTCAGAAACATATTTTTGGCGTGAGCCTCATGTCTTTTCGGCGCTTACAGATTGCATTTTACCCCGATTGATCAAGAAAAAAAAGAAAGGGGATAAAAGTATAAGGATATGGAGCATAGGCTGTTCAACAGGGGAAGAACCATATTCCCTTGCAATAGCTTTGCACAAAACTGTTCCTGAAATAAAGGATTGGAACATAAGCATTCTGGCTACAGATATTAATCCAAAGGCACTTGAGAAAGCCAGATCAGGTATATATGGACCATGGTCGTTTCGCAATACTCCCGAAGCGATAAAGAACAAGTATTTTCTTTCGCTGCAGGATCGGAAATACGAGATAATCCCCGAGATAAAGAATATGGTCACATTTTCCTGTCATAGTCTTGCCGGTGATGAAATTTTCACTTCTAACATACATAAGACCGATATAATATTTTGCAGGAATGTTTTGATGTATTTTACCCCGGAATGGGTCAGTAAAATTTCAGATAACATTTTTAATTCATTAACAGACGATGGGTGGTTTGTAGTCTCCTCCAGTGAACTTTCCTCTCAGGTATTTCCGCGGTTTACCTCTGTCAATTTCGAGGGTGCTGTATTATACAACAAGGGCAAAAACGTAGTTGCTCCCAAATTGCCGGAATATGTTCCGATTGATGAGAAATTTCAACCAATTACAACTTCACCCATTCTCCCTCTCACCCCTTCACCTCTTCACCCATTCTCCCCCTTACCCAGATCCGCTGACGCGGAATCTCCGCTTTGCTTCGATCTCCTCCTCTCCACTTCACCCACCATGGCTTTGGCCAGGGAGCAACCATTGCCAACTCCCAAAGAATCATCTGCTTCTAAAATATTCGCGATCCGTCTCCTGGCGAATCAGGGTTATCTGGCTGAGGCACTTACTCTTTGCAATGAAGCAATCGAATCTGAGAAGTTAGTATCGGTCTTCTATTTCGTCAGGGCCTCAATACATCAGGAGATGGATAGAAGCTGTGAAGCAATTGATTCTCTTAAAAGGGCAATCTATATCGATCCCGATTATGTAATGGGGCATTTTACCCTTGGAAACCTGTTTAACCAACAGGGGAATACCAGAAATGCAAAACGTCATTTTAAAAATGTGCTTGATTTACTGGATAAGTGTACAAATGATGACAGTCCTCCTGAATCAGAAGGGTTATCTGTAAAATATATCAGAGAGATCATATTTGCCAACATGGAAACAATACGTACAAAATGAAAAAAGAAATACGTGCAATACTTAAAGACCGTGCGAGGGTAATGGCACTGGAGCCTGAAGAAAAAAAAGAAGCTTCTGCAATAGTTGATTTAATAGCTTTCACTCTGGTGACAGAAACCTATGCAGTTGAGTCTGTATTTGTAAGAGAGGTATATCCGTTGCAGGACTTCACACCATTGCCCGGAGTCCCTTCATATATCCTGGGCATCATCAACATTCGCGGACAGATTCTTCCGGTTGTCGATCTTAAGAAATTCTTTAACCTGCCCGAGAAAGGATTAGGTGAACTGAACAAGGTTATAATTCTAAGTAACGGTCAAATGGAATTTGGTATTCTGACCGACGCTGTTCTGGGTACTTTGTCTATAGAACTCGAAGAAGTACAGATCGTTCCGCCAACTGTTTCAGGTATCGGAGAAAAATACCTGAAAGGAGTCACAAAAGAGCATATTGTTTTGCTTGATGCAGAAAATATATTAAACGATGAGAAAATGATCGTCAACGAGCAGGTAATTTAAGACAAAATTTTTAGGAGGAAAACCGATGAATAAAATTCTTAATCTTATTGGAAGAAGAAAAAGTGAAGCCGAAATGCGTGCTTCTTCACTCTATGCCCGCGATATAGCAGAAAAGAAATCTGCTGAAGAGGAGCTGTTAAAAAGCAAGAAATTACTTGATGAAACAAACAGGCTCGCTAAAGTAGGAGGTTGGGAGATCGATCTTAAAGCCAACACTCTTTTCTGGTCGGAGATGACCTATAAAATTCATGAGGTTGCTCCCGACTTTATACCAAATCTGGAGACCGCAATTAATTTCTATGCTCCTGAAGCTGTACCAGTTATTTCAGGCTGCATCGATCGGGCGATAAAATTTGGTGAACCTTTCGATGCAGAGCTTGAGTTGATTACTGCGAAGAAGAACAGACTATGGGTAAGGGCAGTTGGTGAGGCATATAGAGAAAACGGTGAGATTGTTAAGATTGGCGGAGTGTTCCAGGACATTAACGAACGCAAATTAGTTGAAGGAGAATTGAATAAATACCGACTCCATCTGGAAGATATGGTAAAACAACGTACTTCTGATTTATCGAATGTGCTCATGGAGGTCAGGGAAACTGTTAATATCCTTGCCGCTTCATCAGCTCAGATCCTTGCTGCTACCACACAGGTAGCTTCCGGAACCGCTGAAACTGCAACTGCCATAAGCGAAACCACTGCAACTGTGGAGGAGGTGCAACATGCTGTAAAACTGAATGCCGAAAAAGCAAAAAATGTTGCAAACAATGCACAGAGGATGGCACAGGTATCTCAGAACGGACAGAAAGCAGTGGAAGAAGCTTTGGCTGGTATGAATCAGATACGGATCCAAATGGATTCTATAGGTCAGACAGTAATTCGTCTGAGTGAACAGAGCCAGTCAATAGGAGGTATAATTGCTTCCGTGACCGAAATTGCCGACCAGTCAAATTTGCTGTCAGTAAATGCTGCAATTGAAGCTGCTAAAGCCGGTGAACATGGAAAAGGTTTCGCAGTTGTAGCACAGGAGATCAAAAACCTCGCAAGCCAGTCGAAACAGGCAACTTTACAGGTAAGAAACATTTTGTTTGATGTACAGAAAGCCACCAGTGCAGCGGTTCTGGCTTCTGAACAGGGCAGCAAGGCAGTTGAAACCTGTTTAAAACAATCAGCACAGGCGGGTGAAGCAATACGTATCCTGTCCGAAAGCAGTAATGAAGCTGTAAATGCATCTGCCCAGATTGTTGCATCGAGCCAGCAACAGGTGGTGGGAATGGATCAGATAAGCGTGGCAATGCAAAACATTAATCAGGCCGGAACAGAAAATGCAGTTAGTATGGTTCAGTCTGAGAAATCTGCTAAAAACCTGCACGAGCTGGGTCAGAAACTAAAAGAGGTGGTTGATAAATTTAAGGAGTGAAAGGCTACTGGCTCCCGATAGCTATCGGGAAGGCGTCAGGCGACCGCACGACCGCAAGACTGTATATAAATTATCTAAATATTGGAAATTAAACTATTTATTCTGAAGAAAAAATTAATTAAAGGAGGATGTTGTAATGTTTAAAAATATGAAAATCGGATATAAAATTGGTTTGAGTTTAGGACTTCTTATCTTGTTTATCATTGGTGTGATTGTCATCGGATTGAATGCGATAAGCATCAGTAACTCAGAATTGGAAGACATTGCAAAAGTTAGAAATGTCCGCACACAAATTGTAAATAATATGATTGACAATGCACGTGAAACAGCAATCGACATGCGGGGTTTTGTAATTTTAAAGTTAATAAAAGGGTCTGATGAAGATGCAAAAGTTTTCACAGACCATACGGAAGAAGTTCGAAAAGCCTATCTTGAGAATGCTGATAGGTATAGAGAATTAGTGCCAGGGGATGCAACCACCTTTATTGAACAGCATGCAGCTATAAAAACCACCCGGGATTCTGCATGGGTATATCAGGATATGGTGATATCTCTCTTACTTTCGGGGAAAATCAGCGAAGGCTCCGATTTTTTATTCAAAAAGGCCTATCCGTCCGTACAGAAATGGATAAAAAATATTGACACTATAATTAAAATGGAGAATGATTACACCCTTAAACAATATGCCGATGCAGAAAAATTGCATTCCCGTGTTGAGACCACTCTGATCATTCTTGGCATACTTGCCTTTGTAATGGCATTAACTATATCTGTTTTACTTACACTCAGTATAATCCGTCCTTTGAAAGTGATAATGGAGGCAGCATCACGGATAGCATCAAACGATCTTTCTGTAGTTATTTCAAAAACTGATCGAAAAGATGAATTAGGGGTACTGTCTCAGGCTTTTAATCAGATGGTTGATAACTTACGGCACTTTCTCAAAGATATTAATGATAGCGTAAACGTCCTTGGTTCCTCTGCAAGTGAGATCCTGGTGGCCACCACCCAGGTGGCAACAGGAACATCTGAGACTGCTTCTGCAATCAGCGAAACTACTTCTACTGTGGAAGAGGTGCAACAAGCCACAAAGCTTTCTGCACAAAAAGCAAAAAATGTGGCTGATAGTGCTCAGAAGGTGGTTCAAACCTCACAGAATGGACAAAAATCAGTTGATGATACTGTAATCAATATGAATCGTATCAGCGAACAGATGAATCTGGTTGCTCAGTCAATAGTTCGCCTGAGTGAACAAAGCCAGTCTATCGGAGGCATTATTGCTGCTGTGACAGATATTGCCGATCAATCCAATTTGCTCGCTGTAAATGCTGCTATTGAAGCTGCAAAGGCCGGAGAACATGGAAAGGGCTTTGCAGTTGTAGCTCAGGAAATCAAAAACCTGGCAGGACAATCCAAGCAGGCAACATCGGAAGTAAGGAGCATCCTTAATGATATACAAAAGGCAACCGGTGCAGCAGTGATGGCAACTGAACAGAGCAGCAAAGCTGTAGAAGCCGGTGTAAAACAATCAGCACAGACTGGTGAGGCTATCCGTATACTTACTGAAAGCAGTAATGAAGCAGTTCAGGCTGCAACACAAATAGTTGCATCGAGTCAGCAACAGGTTGTAGGAATGGATCAGATAAGTGTGGCTATGCAGAACATTAATCAGGCTGGAACCGAGACTGCAGTTAGCATGGTTCAATCTGAGAAGGCTGCAAAAAATCTTCATGAACTGGGGCAGAAACTCAAGGAGCTGGTGGATAGGTTTAAAGTGTGAGCCTTTTCGCCACCCAACCCCCCTAAAGGGGGGCTAATGCAGGTTCTTTAAGATAATTTGTATGTGTTGATAATCATATATATATGAAATTGTAATACTAAATTATTAATAACCCATATCCTTCATGATTTTACCGAATTAACCCCCCTTTAGGGGGGCAGGGGGGCAAAAAAATCAAAGAAAATCTTGGGCAGGGGGGCAAAAAATAAAATACCATGGATAAAAAAGACCTTGAATTTCAGAAACGGATCCTGGCAACTTTCAGGATTGAAGCGGAAGAACATATTCGTGCAATCTCATCCGGTCTGAGCGAACTGGAGAAAACTCAGTCAGAGAAAAAGAAGACCGACCTTGTCGAAGTCTTGTTTCGTGAAGTTCATAGCCTTAAAGGTGCTGCCCGCTCTGTTGATCAGAAGGATATTGAATCGGTATGTCAGCCAATGGAGACCGTTTTCTCTTCTCTTAAACGCAATGAGATAGCCTTATCACCTGTTGCTTTTGATATATTCTATAAAACTGTGGAGTGGCTCTCAAAATATAGTGTTACATCCGGAGTCGAAGTAAAAAGTACGCTGCGGCAATCGCAACAGGAGCTTATTGGCAGACTGAGAGAAATGACATCGGAGAAACAAATTGCGCCTCTCAAAAGGCAAACTGATCCTGCTGTTCATGAACAATCCCTGGATGCAAAATCTTTTCCTGTTCCTGTAACTGATCAGGTGGCTGAAGTCCCAATGATTAGTACACCCGCGCAAACAGGTATGGTTCGCATCCCGATTTCAAAACTTGATCCCTTACTTCTTCAGGCTGAGGAAATGCTCCAGTCGAAAATTGCTATCGATCAGAGAATTGAGGAACTGAGATCATTCCGTGATGATCAGAATGAATTGAAAAATGACAGGCAGAAATGGAGAAATCGCAGGGCAACAGCCACTATGGCTGTCTGGAATGAATGGTTCGATGCCAATGAAATGCAGATGAATAAATCAGAGAGCAGAATTACGGAAATAACCCGATCCTTTGAACACGATCAGCATAGTCTCAACAGGCTGGTAAATAATCACCTTGAGGCAATGAAACAGGTTTTGATGCTTCCTGTAGCCTCACTGGTCGAGTCATTTCCATGGATGATCAGGGAGATTGCACGTGAACAAAACAAAGAGATCGATTTTATCATCAGCGGTTCAGAACTTGAAATAGACAAGCGTATCCTTGAAGAACTTAAAGATCCCTTGATTCACATGATACGTAACAGCATAAGTCATGGTATCGGGAAACCCCAGGAACGGATACTCGCAAATAAATCTCCCCGGGGAAATATAACTCTTGATTTTGCAGCGAAGGAAAGCGGCCTTGTTGAGATAACTCTGTCCGACGACGGGAAAGGTATTAATAAAGAACTCTTGCTTAAAACAGCCATCAAATCAGGGATCATTTCAAAAGAAACTTCAGAAAAACTTGAATATAAAGAAGTATTAGAGCTTATCTACCAATCCGGAATCTCGACAAGTACAATTATTACTGATATTTCCGGTCATGGTTTGGGATTGTCAATCGTTCAGGAAAAGGTAAATAAGCTTAACGGTAAAATATCTGTTGAATCAGTACCAAGGATTGGTACAACTTTTCGAATCCTTCTTCCCATGACACTTGCCACTTTCAGAGGGATCCTTGTACGAGTTAAAGAATTTATGTACCTGCTTCCAACAATGAATGTGGAAAGGGTGATGAAAGTAAAAGCGGAAGAGATCAACTCAATTGAAAACCATGAAACCATCAGGATTGATGAGCAAATTGTTTCAGTTGTTGATTTGGGTGAAGTACTGGGGCTGCCTGAACATAAATTCAGTGGTTCATTGGAATCAGGCTTACAGGAAAAGGGTCAGATTCGTATGGTAGTACTAATTTCAGGGGATTATCGTATTGCCTTCAAGATAGATGAAGTGGATGATGAACAGCAGGTCCTGGTAAAAGGGCTTGGGAAATTGCTGAACCGTGTGAGAAATGTTTCGGGAGCAACAATACTGGGAACAGGAAGAGTAGTTCCTGTACTTAACATTTCCGACCTGATGAAATCGGCATTAAGGATAAAAGGAAGGAAAAACGAAATATCGACCGATAAATCATTTTCCGCTAAAATCCGGACTATTCTTGTTGCAGAGGACTCTATAACCTCACGGACATTGATAAAAAACATTCTTGAAACAGCTGGTTATAAGGTAATTACAGCTGTCGATGGAGCCGATGCGTTTTCAAAAGCACGTACAGTCGATTTTGATATAATTGTTTCAGATGTAGATATGCCTAAAGTGAATGGATTTGAGCTTACTTCAAAGATAAGAAGCGATAAAAAACTGAGTGAAGTCCCGGTGGTGCTTATTACAGCACTTGAATCGCGTGACGATCGCGAACACGGAATAGAGGTAGGAGCTGATGCCTACATTGTAAAAAGCAGTTTCGATCAGGGAAATCTGTTGGAAATAATTAAGAAGTTGATATAGGTGCTCGGTGCCTGGTGTTGGGTAAAACCTCTGTAACCAGCAACAAGTAACCAGTAACCAGCAACAAGTAACACAAAATATAAACTCAGATACAAACAATGATCAAAGTTCTTATAGTCGATGATTCAAAAGTGGTGCAGGAATTAATGGAGCATATTCTTACTTCTGATCCTGATATCAGGATAGTGGGAATTGCTTCATCCGGTAAGGAAGCGATTAAACTAACCAGGGAAAAACGACCAGATATTATAACCATGGACTTTCATATGCCCGACATGGACGGTTCTGATGCAACGCGTACAATTATGGAGACTACTCCTACACCAATAATAATTGTTAGCGGAAGTATAGGCACAACTGACATTAAGCATAGTTTTGACTTAATTGAGTCAGGAGCATTGGCAGTTGTTCTTCGCCCTCCGGGAATACAGCATCCGGGTTTTAACAATGCAAGAAAAGAGTTGATTCAGACGATTAAACTTATGGCGGAGGTAAAAGTTGTAAGACATTACAATAGAAAAAATAAAGTTTCTTTAAAATCATTTGTCATTCCATCGGAAAACGAATTGAAAAGGGAACTAAAACTGGTAGCAATAGGAGCTTCAACAGGAGGTCCTGCGGCACTTCAGAAAATTCTGTCCGGGTTGCCAAAAGAATTTCCGTTGCCGGTTGTAATTGTTCAGCACATTTCTTCTGGTTTTCTTGCTGGTTTTGTTCAATGGTTATCAATTTCTTCCGGAATCCCTTTGCAGATCGCTTCAGATGGGGAGAAAATAAAAGCGGGTACAGCATATATGGCACCCGATGGATTTCATTTGGGAGTGCAGCAGGGTCTTGTTATTATGCTCAGCACTTTACCACCTGAAAATGGATTAAGACCCTCTGTTGATCACCTCTTTCGGTCTGTGGCACAGGTGGTGGGGAAGAATGCAATCGGAGTCCTGCTTACCGGTATGGGAAAGGATGGTGCTTCTGAACTGAAAGGGATGAGAGATAGCGGTGCAATAACTATCGCCCAGGATGAAGAGAGTTCTGTTATTTTCGGAATGCCTGGTGAGGCTGTTAAAATTGGTGCCGCCGGCCATGTGCTTCCGATTGACAGGATTGCGGAGTTTTTAAACGAGCTTGTGAAAAGTAAAGAATGAGTAACATAAAAAAAGTAACAATTCTGATTGTCGAGGACAGTCCCACCCAGGCTGAAAAAATCAGATACCTGCTGGAAAAACATAATTATAATGTACTGGTGGCGACTAATGGGGATGAAGCACTTGAAATCCTTGACAACCACAAGGTTTCACTTGCTATTTCAGATATTATTATGCCCGGAATGAATGGGTTTGAGCTATGTGAAGCAATTAAGTCAAATGACAATTCAGAAGACATACCTGTTATTTTATTAACAGCTCTTTCAGAAGCTAAAGAACTCCTTCATGGTCTTTCCTGTGGGGCTAACAGCTTTATTACCAAACCGTACAATGAGGAATATCTTATTACTCATATCGAAAAAATCCTCTCTGAAAAGAGAATAAAGAACCAGAAAAAAGATTTTGGTGTAGAGGTAATGTTTGAGGGCGAAAAAAGATTTATCCAGGCAGATCAACAGGATGTTATTAAATTAATACTTAATATTTATGACGGTGCTATTCAGCGTAATGCTGAGCTTGTTAAAACGCGCGATGAACTGAGATTTCTGAATGAAAAACTGGAGGATCTGGTTGAACAAAGAACAACCGAACTCAGAAAAAATGAAGAGAAACTTATTGCTTTTAATGCTGAACTGGAACAACATATTACTGAACGCACAGCACAACTCGATGCAGCCAATAAAGCAAAAAGTGAATTTCTTGCCAATATGAGTCATGAGATTCGCACCCCAATGAATGCAGTATTGGGCTATGCCGAGCTATTAGGATTAATGCTTGAGGATAAAACCCAGCGAGGCTATCTTGAGTCAATAAAATCAAGCGGGAGAAGCCTGCTGACCTTGATTAACGACATTCTCGACCTGTCAAAGATTGAAGCAGGAAAGCTGGAGTTGCAGTTTGAATTCGTGAATTCGCAATCTTTCTTTTCAGAATTCGAACGGATCTTTTCATTAAGATTATCCGAAAAAGGCTTGAAATTCATTCTGGCGATCGCCTCGGGTACACCCGCAGGTATATATATTGATGATAGCAGGCTGCGCCAAATCATTCTTAACCTTATCGGAAATGCAGTAAAATTCACCGAAAAAGGAAGCATAAAATTAAAAGTATATACTGAAAATCCACTAATCATTAGTTATCGCAATAACAAAACCGAAGAATTTATTGATCTGATAATTGAGGTTACAGATACGGGTATTGGAATTTCGCAGGAGATGCAGGAAGAGATCTTTAATCCATTTGTTCAGGCTCAGGGCCAGAACGTAAAAAAATACGGGGGAACAGGGCTCGGACTGGCAATTACCCATCGCCTTGTACATCTGATGAATGGAACGATTGAGCTTCAGTCTAAATTGAATGAAGGAAGTTCATTCAAAATAAAGATCCCGGAAGTTTCTTACCTGAGAGATATTGAAAAAAGAACAGAGGAAATTCAACTTGATATAGCGGATATTGAATTTGAAAAAGCAACAATCATAGTTGCCGACGATGTTGAACATAACCGGAAATATCTTATAGATGCCTTGTCTAAAACAAATATCAAAATAGTTGAAGCTGAAGATGGGGAGAAGGCATATAACCTGGCTAAAAAGATATTGCCTGACCTTATTATTACCGATATTAGGATGCCAATTCTTGATGGGTTTGACTTATTAGAGAAATTAAAAAGTGATAACGCTCTGAAACATATTCCGGTGATCGCCTATTCT
>JANNKF010000239.1:0-17275 GCA_031396165.1 Bacteroidales bacterium
TTGAGGTGAACCCTGCTCTTGAAGAGTCACCGGATTTTGTAAATAAAGATCCGTACGGTAAAGGTTGGATGGTAAAAATAAAGATCACAAATCCATCTGAGATCAAAGATCTTTTATCACCTGAAAAGTATACAGCTTTACTCGGCGCATAAATATTCCGGTTGCTCTTTTTTACCGGATCAGGAAATCAACAATGTTTTCCGGACGTAAACTATTTTGGTTCACAATTCTGGTTTTATTAAGCCTTTATCTTGTTTTTCCTTCAGGATTATCAACAGGAGATAGCTGGTATTATGCTGCTTCAATCAAATACAATAATGAAATATTTCTGCCGCATCATCTCCTATACAATTTGGCAGGACTATTTTTTTCCAGAATAACCTCACTGTTTGGATGCGACGTCCTTGCAAGCCTGAAAGTTATGAATGCACTTTTTGCATTTTTTATCCTGCTTACAATACAAAGGATTCTATTCATCTTAAAATGCACAGATTATCAGATTGTTATCCTAACGTGCCTGGCTGGTTTTTCATTTTCCTTCATGCGATTTGCCACAGAAAATGAAACTTATATTGTACCACTCTTTTTTGCACTTCACGCCTCCTATAATTATTTAAAGTGCACTATTAAAGACGCTCCCTGGTCAGCTGTTTTATCAGGCTTATTTGCAGCAATTTCCCTGCTTTTTCATCAGATTTACATTTTCTGGTGGATAGGTTTGTTTGCTGGTTTCCTTCTCGGAAGGAACAAAAAGCACCTGCTGCAATACTCAGTTGTATCACATATTGCTCCGATCACCTACCTTCTTGTTATAGCTGTTAACAATGGTAAGCTTAGTCTCGATAGCGTATATGAATTTATATTAGGGGATTTCAGCGGGAATGTAAGGCTGGAACTTACCGGAAAGGGGATATTTCTTTCATTCGTAAATTTAGTAAGAAGCTTTCTTCAGGTCCATGGATATTTAATAAACATGGTCCGTGAGAACTTGCTCTTCCTTTTACCAGGAATATTGTCAGTACTATTCTTTTTCGCAGCATTGATGAGATTTCCAAAGTTAAGAAAGGCAGGTGATTTTAAAAATTTTGCATGGGTCCACATATTAATTCTTAGCCTTCAATTCTTCTTTGCTGTTTTTTCCTCCGGAAATGCTGAGTTCATGGTAATGATACCTCCGCTGATATTATTGCTGGTACCACTCTTCGTCACAGATTATGAACGGTTCTTTATGAGAATCTTATTTGGAATGATCGTATGGAATCTCTCGTATGGACTAATTCCCCTTCATTTAAAGGGAGATGAGCCTGAACAGCTTTTATGCGATGTGGCAATCTCCGAAAAGAAGTCTCTGCTGATTGTTTCTGATGAGCAACTTATTTTAAGTATGCTATACTACAGAACAGGTGAAAACATCTTTGGTAATGTCTATAAATCGCCTGCTGTTCATAAACTTAGGGGAATTGACCAGAGTTCTCTTGATTCGTTAATTGTCCGGACCCTGAAGAGCGGTGAAAAAATATACACTAACTGTTTGGATGAACAGTTAATATCAAGATATTCAATAATGGAAGGCTCGGCTAACCACGACTTCTTTCAGAAATATATAGCCCTGAAACTGAAAACCTGGAAAAAGATCACTGGTTCCAGATCAGTCTTTCTGGTTAAGGAGAAAACGTAATATAAAATCTTAAAGGGTTTGTTTTACTTCGAATTCCCTGTATCCTTCAACAATATCCCCGATATTTATGTCGTTGAAGCTGTGAATGTTAAGTCCGCATTCATATCCTCCTACAACCTCTTTCACATCATCCTTGAAGCGCTTGAGAGATCCGAGTTCTCCGGTGTAAATAACTATACCGTCGCGTATTATTCGTACTCTGGTATTTCTTGTGATCTTCCCTTCCTTGACATAACAACCCGCAACAGTACCCACCTTTGTAACCTTGAATACTTCTCGTATCTCAAGAGTTGCAACTATTTCTTCCTTCATTTCAGGCATAAGCATGCCTTCCATTGCTGATCTGATTTCCTCTATGGCGTTATATATAATAGAATAGAGTCTCACATCTATTTCCTCTTTCTCGGCAAGTTTCCTGGCACTTAATGAGGGTCTTACCTGGAATCCAACAATAATAGCATTAGAAGCTGCTGCTAGAAGAATATCAGATTCCGAGATCTGTCCGACAGCTTTATGAATAATATTGAGCTGAATTTTTGGAGTTGAAAGTTTGATGAGCGAATCACTCAATGCTTCTACAGATCCGTCAACATCACCTTTGACAATGATATTAAGTTCCTGGAAGTTACCTATGGCAATTCTTCGACCAATTTCGTCAAGTGTAATATGTTTCTGTGTACGCAGACCTTGTTCCCTCTGCAATTGAGCACGTTTTGTAGCTATGTCTTTTGCCTCCCTGTCGCTCTCCATGACATTAAATTTGTCACCGGCCTGAGGTGCACCATTCAAACCCAAAATCAGAGTCGGGGTTGCCGGGCCTACTACTTCAACCTTGTTGCCACGTTCGTTATACATAGCTTTTATATGCCCGAAACAGCTTCCTGCCAGCATAATATCTCCAATTCTGAGTGTCCCTGCCTTGACAAGAACAGTAGCTGTAAAACCTCTTCCCTTATCCAGAGATGACTCAATTACGGTTCCGATGGCAGGTTTATCCGGGTTAGCTTTTAGCTCAAGCATTTCGGCCTCGAGGAGTATCTTGTCGAGAAGAAGATCTATATTAAGTCCGGTCTTTGCGGAGATCTCCTGTGACTGGTATTTTCCTCCCCAGTCTTCAACCAGGTAGTTCATTCCTGCAAGTGTCTCTTTTATCTTTTCCGGATTTGAGGAGGGTTTATCAATCTTGTTTATTGCAAAAATTATTGGAACACCCGCGGCCGAAGCATGATTGATGGCTTCCTTTGTCTGTGGCATTATTCCATCATCAGCCGCTACAACAATAATAGCGATGTCGGTAATCTGTGCACCTCGTGCGCGCATGGCGGTAAATGCCTCATGACCAGGGGTATCGAGGAATGTTATCTGGCGGCCATCGGGAAGTATGACGCCGTAAGCCCCTATATGCTGAGTAATACCTCCGGCTTCCCCGGCAATAACGTTTGCGTTACGGATATAGTCGAGGAGTTTAGTTTTTCCATGGTCTACATGTCCCATTACAGTTACAATAGGAGGCCTTGGTTTGAGGTCCTCATCATCATCTTCCTCTTCCTTTACAGCTTCCTGTAATTCAGCACTGACAAATTCAACCTTAAATCCGAATTCGTCGGCAAGCAGTGCCATTGTTTCCGCATCAAGCCGTTGATTGATAGAAACAAACAATCCGAGACTCATGCAAGTTGAAATGATCTCTGTTACAGCAATATCCATCATCGATGCCAGTTCATTTACTGACACAAATTCTGTGACTTTAAGAATATTCTTATCGAGTTCCAGCTTGTCAACTACCTCCTGGTGTTTCTGACTGATAGCCTCCCTCTTTTCTCTTCTGTACCTTGAACCTTTTGACTTGCCTTTTGTGGTTAGCCTGGCAAGAGTCTCCTTGATCTGCTTCTGTACTTCTTCTTCGTTTACATCGGCTCTTACAGGTCTCTTTTTTATAACTTTTTTAGTACCTGGTTTATCTTTTTTATCTGTAATAACCGGTTTAACAACCGGAGTTGTCTCCTTCTCTTTCAATATTCTCTTTCTTCTCTTTTTCCTCCTGAAATCAGAATCTCCGCCAACTCTTACAGGCTGGAATGGAGTTGATTTCTTTTTCTCTTCAACAGGAAGATCAATTCTCCCGACTACTCTTGGTCCTTCGAGCTTCTTAAAGGCTGTCTTGTATAGTGCAACAACATCCTCTTCCGGTTCCGGTATAAGTATATCCTGGATAATTTCCTCGATCGGAGTGCTGTCGATAACAACTTCCGGAGGAACCTCTATTGTGTCAACGGGCTCCTTAACTTTCTCTTTAACAGGCTCTTCCTTAACTGGATGAGCATTTTCTGCAACTTTTGCTTTCGGAGTCTCTTTTGCTTTTTCTTTCGGTTTCTCTTTTTTTACTGTTTTAGACTCTTTGGAAAGTGCATCAAGGTCAATTTTGCCGACAATATGCAGATCAATATTTGATTTTGCTTTCTTCTCCACAACCTGTTCGGATGAGGAAGGAGTCAGCTTCTCAGGTTCTGTTTTTTTCTTTTCAGCAATTTTTGGTTCCGTTACCGGGACAACTACTTTCTTTACAGGCTCTTCTTTAGGTGCAGCCGGTTTTTCCGTAGCTGGCTTCATGGTTCTCTCAAGATCAATTTTTCCAACCAGTTTAATGTCAGGTTTTCTGATCTCAGTTTTAATATCAACAGTTGACTTAATTCCTGAAGAATCTTTGACGAGTATATCCTCATCCTTTTCAGTATCCTCGGCTTCACTCTTTTCAGAAAAGTCATCGATGGAAAGGGATTCCTTTTTCCTGTGCAGATCTTTCAGGATAAGTTTTTCCGACTCTTTCTTTACACTGATATCTGTACTATACTCTTTTATAAGCAGTACATATGCCTCATGCGGAAGTTTAGTATTTGGGTTGGGATCAAGATCAAACCCTTTTTTGTGCAGAAATTCCACAATGGTGGATATTCCCACATTGAATTCGCGGGCTGCTTTACTTAATCTTGTAACCTTAATCTCCTCTGTCATAAATATGCGTTGCCTTTATTAAAACTTATAAGATGTTCTGTGTTATGTCAGAATATAGTTTTTATTCAAATTCGGACCGGAGGATGTTAACGACTTCTTTAACAGTTTCCTCTTCAAGATCAGTACGTTTTACGAGATCGCTGATTGAAAGGTTCAGTACACTTCTTGCTGTGTCACAACCTATTGCCTTAAGTTCATCAATTATCCAGTCCTCTATCTCGTCGCCAAATTCTTCAAGATTAACATCTTCCTCATCCTCACCACCCGGCTCTCTGTATACGTCTATCTCATATCCTGTGAGCTGGCTTGCCAGCTTGATATTAAGACCACCTTTCCCGATAGCCAGTGAAACTTCGTTTGGTTTAAGGTATATATTCGCCCGCATGGTAGTCTCATCAAGCTTGATTGATGTGATTTTCGCCGGACTTAGTGCTCTTTGAATAAAAAGCTGATTATTAGATGTATAGTTGATCACATCTATATTCTCATTTCTTAATTCTCTTACGATACCATGTATCCTCGAGCCTTTCATTCCAACGCATGCACCTACGGGATCAATTCTTTCGTCATACGACTCAACAGCCACTTTTGCGCGTTCTCCCGGGACGCGGACAATTTTCTTGATTGTAATAAGTCCGTCGAAGATCTCAGGTACTTCCAGTTCAAATAATCTTTCAAGGAACACAGGCGATGTGCGGCTCAGGATGATAAAAGGAGTATTGTTCCTCATTTCAACCTTTATAACTACAGCCCTGATTGAATCACCTTTGCGGAAATGATCGGAAGGGATCTGCTCGCTTTTTGGAAGTATAAGCTCATTCCCGTCATCGTCGAGTACAAGTATCTCTCTCTTCCATACCTGGTAAACCTCACCGGTAACTATCTCACCTATACGGTCTTTGTATTTAATATAGATATTATTCTTTTCAAGGTCGAGGATCCTTGCTGTAAGATTCTGTCTGAGCGATAATATTGCCCTTCTTCCGAAGTCAAGAAATTTCACTTCATCAGATACCTCCTCGCCGACCTCATAATCCGAATCAATCTCCTTGGCTTTTGATAAAGGTATCTGAATAACAGGATCGGTTAATTCAGCGTCTTCAACTACAACCCTGTTTCTCCATATTTCGAAGTCACCTTTATCGATATTGACAATTATGTCAAAATTGTCTGCTGAACCGTACCTCTTTGCAAGCATACTCCTGAATACATCCTCAAGAACGCTCATCATTGTAGGACGGTCAATATTTTTCAGCTCTTTAAATTCAGAAAAGGTGTCGATCAAATTAACATTTTCCATTTGGCGTAAACCTCTTATTATTACTTAATTGTTAAAATAACTCTTGTTGATTTTATTTGTTCAAAATTAAAAGATATGTCTTTTAACTCCTTCGTTTTTCCTTTAATCTTAACCTCTGTCTCAAGTTCAAACCCTCCGGATGTTATATTTTTTAATATTCCCGAAAATTTTGAACCATCAGTATCAATAACTTCTACTTTTTTCCCCTCATTCTTGTAGTACTGTTCAATTACTCCGAAAGGTAAATCAAGTCCGGGTGAAGAAACCTGCAGTTCAAAGTCTTCTATTTCACGGTCAAGACTGTTGTCAACATGCCTGTGAATAGAAGCACATTCATCAATTGTAATGCCACTTTTTTTATCGGCCAGGATCGTGATCCTGTTCGAACTGCTCACCTTCACAGCAACAAGAAAGAGATCGGTTCCTTTTATGAACTCTTCCACAATTCCCTGTATCTGCTGTTTCTCAATCATCTTCTGAAAACCGGTAACAAAATAGGGGACTCTGGTCCCCTTACAATCAATTGCGCCTCAATTCGGATGCAAAGGTACATATATTTATTATATTACAAAAATATTTCAAATTAATGTTGAACTATTATGCTTGAACTCCAAAGTTGTACCTTATGTCCGAGGGAGTGTGGAGTTGACAGATTTTCGGGAGGGAAAGGATACTGCGGAATGGATGCAGGTCTGAATGTTGCAGCAGTTTGCATTCACACAGGTGAAGAACCTGTGATAAGCGGGACGGAAGGCATCTGCAATGTTTTTTTTGCCGGTTGCAATCTTCGATGCATTTACTGTCAGAATCACGAAATAAGCCAGCCATTCAAAATGAAAATATCAGGAGGAATTGTTTTGGGTGATATCCTGGACGAGATTTCGGAAATACTCTCACGAGGTGTTTCCTCTGTAGGATTTGTTTCTCCTTCACATATGGTCCACCAGGTCAGGGCAATTATTGAGGGATTGAATAAGAGAGAGCTGAAGCCAGTTACCGTTTATAATACAAATAGTTATGATAAACCTGAAACTCTCAGAAGTATTGAAGGGCTAATTGATATTTATCTGCCGGATTATAAATATATTACACCTGAACTTTCTGCTGAACTATCTGATGCAGAAGATTATCCTGCGGTGGCGTTAAAGGCAATCAGGGAGATGTATTATCAGAAAGGCTCAACCCTACGAATTGATGATAACGGAAAAGCAGAAAACGGTATGCTGATAAGGCATCTCGTCCTGCCTGGATATGCCGGAGAGAGTAAAAAAATATTAAAATCAATAGCAGAAGAAATTTCCACCGGTGTACATATTTCACTCATGTCGCAATATCATCCTTCCTTTCTGGCAGACAACCATCCGAATCTGGGTAGGTCGCTCTATAAAGCAGAATATGAATCTGTTGTGGAGGAGATGGGAATACTCGGTTTTAGAAACGGATTTGTGCAGGATATGGATAGCAATGTAAGTTACAGGCCAGATTTCAGCAAAGAGAATCCTTTTGAATAAGTTCATGTGCCCCCCAACCCCCCTGGAGGGGGGCTAAGTTCTTACTATTAAGATAAATACGTGTAAATGTGATGATTACACCCCCTTTAGGGGGCAAGGGGCGAATATAAAATTACATAAATTTTTCCCTCTTCTGCAAATTAAAAAGAGCAGCCAGTAAGAACACTATTGACCCCGTAACCAGTATTATACGGTTCTTAATTGTAATAATGGCCCATGTTGTTTCACTTACATCATAAGGTACATCATATGGGTCGAGGAACACATTCCACTGGCTCCGTTGCAGAGAATCAGCCAGAATCATGAAAATCAGACCGAAGATGATCATAATCACCGCAGTGCCGTTTCCGTTTCTGACAACTGTTGAAAGCATGAAAGCCATCATCCCCAGAAACAAAACCGGGATCATTATTTGAACAGTTACGCTTACAAATCTGAATTTTACTATTAAAACTGATGCTAAAAATGTAAATACCAGCATTATAAGAAAAGCAATAACAAATATCAGAATAATCCTTACCAACCAAACCTTATACCTGTAATTGGGTATACCGAACAGTATTTCTATAGTCCTTGCATCCTGATCGTTCTGAATACCGAATACTGAAGGATAAAAAACGAGGAGGATTCCGGAAAAAAGGAACACAAAATACAGGTCATTCATCTTCGAGACATCCTCAGAGAAAACGTAGATGACTGACAAACCAAGATAGAATAGAACCGATCCTGCCAGAAACCAGATAAACTTGTTGGCAAAAATGATCCTGAGATTATATATAATCATCTTAGTTACAAGCGTCCAGATATTAAGTAATGTTTTTGTTTTCATTGTTTTGCAGTTTGGTTGTTTTCTGATCCGGGATAATCTTTTCTCCTTAATAACCATAGATACGCATCCTCAAGATTTGGACTTGCATTAATAGCTCCCTCCCATGGTGCAAATTCTGAAATCACTCTCACCCTCACATTGTTGCCTTCCGACATATGGTGAACTACAAGGTGGTTCGCAACAAAAATATTGAAATCGGTTGCCGGAATATTAAATTGCCATACATGACCTTCCGCCTCTTTGGTCATATCTATGGGTTTGCCGAAATATCTCAGCTTGCCCTTATTAAGTACAGCGACCTGGTTGCATGAACTTGAAATATCTTCAATGATATGGGTAGAAAATATTACAACTCTCTCGCGACTGAGTTCAACCAGAAGATTCCTGAATCTTATTCTTTCCCTTGGATCGAGTCCTGCCGTTGGTTCATCAACTACAAGAATGCGAGGTAGATGCAACAGGATCTGTGCTATTCCCATCCTCTGTTTCATCCCTCCCGAATACGACCCGATCTTCTCATGTCTGCGCTCCTCCATATGAACAGCTTTCAGAACATAGGTCACTCTCTCATCACGTGTCTTTACATCAATTATATTCTTCAGCATTGCCTGGTAATGAAGATACTCATGAGCAGTCATGTTTTCATAACTTCCGAATTCCTGAGGAAGATATCCGATCAGTCCCTGGAGTTCTTCCCTCATTTTCTGGGTATCTAGTCCGTTTATCCAGACTTTCCCATAACTCTGCTCAAGTATCCCGCAAATGATCCTCATCAAAGTCGTTTTACCTGCTCCGTTCGGCCCAAGCAGGCCAAACATCCCGTTGCCAATCTTTAGGGAAACACAGCTTAACGCCTTGAATGGTTTTTTCTTTTTACCAATCAGCGGCACTGCTGCGACTACCCTGTAAACAGTCTTTCTTAATCCTTTGAACCTTCCTTCAAGTCTGTATATATCTATGTTTTCCCTTGTAAGTTTCTGACCTGTTTTGTAGATAAAAAGGCTTGTGAACCAGAGGAATCCGAGAATCAGTACAACAACAATATTATCCCACTTTAACTGAAACCAGACAAGGTTACAGAAAGGGATGATCCAGAATACTGCGAAGTCAGAAACAGATGCAATTTTCCTGAGCCACTTTTTCGGGCCTTCAGCCGAAAGGTTTGCGAGTAGTTTATTTACAGTCGTCCATATCGCTGAAAGGAAAAACCAGGACGTGATACTGAAAATAAAGATCCAGAATCCCTTATCGAGATAGAAGTAAGTGAAATAGAGTATGAATCCCAAAAGTGGTAACTGCCACATGATCTCACTCAGATCTTTCCATGATTTATACTCTTTCTCCAGACCTAATCTTTTCCTGATTTTTGCACCCGCCTTCCATTCCCTGGACCATCGGTTTTCACGTTCATATATTTTAACAAGACTCTGTATGTAGATATTGATACTTTCATCAGGAGCGATTACAGTTTCGTTGGCTTTTCTCAGACTGTTCATTACGAACCAGGTAGTTGCAGGGATCAGTATTACAACAAGAATGGTGGTAATGAGCTGCCATAGAAACTTATCAACGTAGTTATAAATCAGGAATATCATTATGCCAAAAATGACAAACTGAATAGCTTTATTTTTCCATGTCTGTGAATTTAACCAGTTCAAAGAGGTCTCCAGTCCGGTATAAAAAGTTGGAATGAAAACTAGAGTAAGAAGTGTGCTGAGGGTCAGGCCTCCAATTACTGTAATAGCGAATGCAGCACCTATAGCTGAAACATATTCAGCCTGCCCCATAGCAAGAGGCACCATTGCCACTATTGTTGTTGAGGCGGTTATCAGAATCGGACGTAAGCGTGAGACTCCGGCAGTCATAAGGGCTCTCTGAATGCGATTCCCTCTTTTCCTTAGTATGTTGGTATAATCAATAAGTATAATGCCATTATTCACAACCACACCAAGAAGGATCAGGAATCCGGTGAGGGTATTTGCGTTCAGGAGAGAATTTCCGGTCAATATCAGGGCAATCAGGGACCCCAGAGCAGCAAGAGGGATACTGAACATCAGAACCACAGGTGTTGCAAGTGATTCAAAAACTGCAGCAAGTATCATGAATATCAGAAGAAATGCTACCCCGATTAAGTAATAGAAATCTTTTAGCTGATTATCTTCATGAACTATTTCTACAGCAATTCCGGAGGGGATATTCAGTCCGGAAATTAATGACTCAATCTCCAGCCTCGCTCCTGCGAGAAGATCCTTTGAGTCTTTTATCTCAGAATTGAAATTATAAGTTACCGTGATCCTTTTCTCCTGGTTCTCCCGGTGTATATTACCCATCCCTGATGAAAACACAATATTTGAAAGCTCCTGCATTTCCATTAGTGAGCCATTACTGCCGCTTACCTCAAGTTTTTTGAGATCATCTATGGTTTTATCCTTTTGTTCCGTCAACACGCCCGGCTCCTCGGCATACTTTATCATGATATCGTATGTTTCAGTGCCCTGTTTAAATGTTGAGCCTGAAGAGTATTCCCTGCCGAAGGATGAAAGAGCTGCTGAAATATTAGCAAGTGTAAAAGTGTTTCTTCCTATATAATCCATATCGAAAAGAAGCTGGACTTCCGGCTTGTTATCCTGAACGTTCAGGCTTGAACTGTTTATTGTCGACAGATCATCTACATAGGACTTTATGTCATCAGCAAGATTTTTCATCTGTTCGAAATTCTGCCCTTTTATGATCACACTTTCATTAGTTGAGCCTAACCCCAGCAGATTCATAAAATTATCGCCCGGATTAAATGAGTCACCGCCACCACCACCACCTCCGTCTGAGAAACCACCACTCGTGGAGAGTTCATTCATACTTACCTCAGCCGATGAGATATTCTTTGTTTTTTCCGAGATATCATTTTTAATCTCCGGCAATGACCGCTTACTTGTTTTGTCCCATTCTTTTGAGAGGTTAATTGTAACCGTCGCCTGATCTTCTTCAATCCTCGATACTATATCCTCTTTTTCGGGAAGGGAAGCCAGTCTCGATTCAATCTCAGCCACAACTGCATCCGTTTTTTCAAGAGTAGATCCGCCCGGCATTGTTACTGAGAGTCTGAAGTTAGGAGTGTCGACCTCCTGGGTGGTTGCAAGACTGAGACCTAAACTTATCAGTAACGCTGCGAAGAATATTACCAGTGTACCGATAATTGTGGCTGCAGGTTTTCTCATACTTGCTTTAAGCACAAGGTGATATCCCTGTATTAGTCTGTCATGTATCGAGAGTTTCTTAAATATCTGGGAATCGCTTTTTGACGTTCTGGTAAGAAGATAATAGGTTCCCATTGGTATCAGCAGCAAAGCTACTGTTAAGGAAATAACAAGGGTTGAAATAATGGAAACACCAATATTTTTTCCAATCATTTTCACCATGAAATTGCTTGCGAAAATGAATGGAAGGAAAACAATTACAGTTGTAAGTGTTGAAGCAAAAATAGACCTCCAGACTTCAAATGTACCCTGTTTTACTGCCGTTTCCGGATCTTTACCCTGTCCGGCCAGCCGGTAAATATTTTCGAGCACAACCACGGAATTATCTACAAGCATCCCGATAGCCAGGGCCATTCCTACCAGAGTGAGACTGTTTATTGAAATGTCGAAGGCATAGAAGAAGTTAAATGCTGCATATACAGAGATAGGTATTGAAACGGCAATTATTGTTACCAGGCGAATATTCCTCAGGAAGAACCATAATATTAGTACAGCAAGAAGCCCGCCTGTTATTGCAAGGTTTATGATCTCATCAATATTCTTCTCCATTATCTCGGCATTGTTGTTCTGTACAACAATTTCAACACCCGATGAAGCCAGTTTTTTGTTAAGCTCATCTACCTGATCCAGAGCGCTATGGGAAAGATCGATAAGATTAGCCTGGTTGTCATTTACAAGGGTTATTGTAACTGCATCCAGACCATTGACCCTGCTGTATGAACTCTGTTCCTTAACACCGAAGAATATTTCAGCAACATCACGCAATAAAACTGGTCCGGCGGATTTTACAATTATATTGCCAATCTCTTTAACATCAGTGTATTCAGATGTTACGTTTACAAAGAATTCGTTACTGCCTTCAACAACCTTGCCAACGAAAGTTTTATTAGCCTGGTTATTATTCAAAAGGTTTCTCACCTGGTTAATAGAGATCTCATTTGCTTTGCATGCTTTCTCATTCAACCTTACTTCAATAGAGTTTTCCTGTCCTCCAAAAACCTGAACACCTGCAATCCCATTGATATTTTCCAATTCAGGTTTTATATCCCTGTCAGCAATATTCCTTATCCTGTCAATACCTCCTTCGCCCCTTACCTGTAGTTCCATAAACTGGTTTGTGAGCTGTTCAAGATCGATCTTGATCACATTTATAATAAACTCAGGAGGGATAGAGTTTTTAACTATATCTATTTTCTCCTGTAGTTTCAGATTCGCATATTTCAGGTCCGTATTCTGGTTGTAATAAATAATAATTGTTCCGTACCTGGATGAAATATTTGATTCGATCTTTTCTATTCCCTCAAGAGTTCCTATCGCTCCCTCAATCGGAATTATGGCCTGTGTTTCAATATATGAAGGATCCATCTCAAGCGGAGTGCCCACCTGAACAAAAAGTGCCGGTAACTGCGCATTGGGAAAAAGCTCAACAGCAAGCTTTTTATAGGATACATAGCCAAGCATGGTTATCCCCAGAAAGAGCATTATTATAAGAATTCTTCTTTTTAAAATAAAGTCCATTTTCGGTCTTATAAAAAGTTATTATGGCTGAGCATTTATTTTTTTTCCTCCTGTCAGCCAATTACTGAAGTTATCAAAAACCCAGTAAACGCATGGAATAACAATCAGGGTAAGGAGTGTGGAAGATACTAATCCTCCAATAACAGCAAGTGCCATAGGAGCTCTCAGAGCTGCACTGTCACCTATTCCTATGGTAAGAGGAAGTAGAGCCAGAATTGTAGTGAGACTTGTCATCAGAATTGGTCTTATCCTCTGTGTTCCTGCAATAATAATCGCCTTTTTCTTTTCCACTCCACTCTCTCTCAACTGGTTAATTCTGTCTATCAGAAGAATAGCATTGTTAACTGCAATTCCACCCAGCATTATTATCCCGATATACGCCATCATATTGAGCGTCTTGTCCAGTAAGAAGAAAGTAAGTACGGTTCCAACACCCGCCAGAGGTATTGTTAACATTATAACAAAAGGCTGTATGATAGATTCAAACTGTGCGGCAAGAACCATAAAGACAAGAACCAGCGACAGGATAAGTGCAAAAGTAAGGTTTGAAACTGATTCCTTTCGTTTTAACTCTTCACCGGTAAATTCCATTTTGTAATCCACCGGCAATGCGATTTCGTTCAGAGAAGTCTCTGAAGCCTCTACCACCTGATCGAATGCAGATTTTGAATTTACCATTGCATATACATAACATGTTCTTGCCTGGTTTCTCCTAGTTATCTCTCTTGGACTTATAATGGTTTTTATTTCTGCAAGTTCACTTAGCGGAACCTTTACACTTCCGGCAGTTATCATCAGATCACGCAATTGATGCAGTGAAAGATCTCCGAGTTTTATTGTGATATCCTTCATCTCACCATCTTTTTCAAAGCTTCCTGCAGAAGAGCCAGCCAGATAGCTTTTTATCTGGTTAATGACACTTTCAACTGTCACACTATAGTAACTTGTTTTGAATCTGTCTATTGCAATTTCAACTTCAGGAGTACCCTCATCAAGTGATGTTGTTATATTATATAGACCCGGATTAGTTGCAAGTATTGCTTTTGATTCATTAACGATTCTTTCGAGTTCTAAATAGTTGTCACCTGAAATTTCTAGTGAAAATGGTGCCTCCGAAGTTCCCAGTGACGTTTGAAGTGCAGTCTCTTCCCTTGCAAAACTGAACTCTATATCAGGGATTGTCCTTAAATAGTTTCCAACAAGTGATATTACTTCATCTGTCCTGGAAGCAAACCCGCTTATAAGTATAACTTTCAGTGAAGCAGTGTTTTCACCCTTATTTCCTGACGTCTGATCAAATGTTGAAGTGTTATCCGGTCCTGACTTACAGTAAATCATTTTGATTTTGTCGCCAAGTAGTCCCTTAATTATTTCTTCAGTTTTTATGGCTGTACTGTGTGTCCTTTCGAGACTTGTTCCCTCTGGAAGCTTAATGTCAACTGTAAACTCAGCGGATTCGGATTTTGGCATGAATTCATTTCCGAGTTGTGGAATAAGTAATCCGGTTCCTGCCATTAAGATGATAGATATAAGGATTACGGAGTTTCTCTTATCGATAGTTTTTTCAAGAAATCTCTCGTACCATTTGAATTGCAAGGAAGTTTTGGTATCAGCTATCCTGGTCTTGTCTTTAAACAGGGTAGCTACCAGCATCGGAATTACAAGCATAGCTACAACCAGTGAAGATAATAGCGCAAAAGCCACAGTCCAAGCCTGGTCTTTGAACATCTCTCCGGATGCACCATGGAGGTAAACAATAGGAAGGAAAACCACAATTGTAGTTACTGTTGATGCAGTTATTGCTCCACCTACTTCACCGGTTCCTTGTATTACAGCATCTTTTAAGGGCATACCCTCCTCACGGAGTCGGGTAATATTTTCAAGAACCACAATTGCATTATCTACAAGCATCCCTGCACCCAGCGCAAGCCCTCCAAGAGTCATTATGTTGAGGGTGAGATGATTAAAATACATAAGGTTGAATGTCGCAATTATTGATACCGGAATAGCTACACTTATTACCAGTGTTGTTCCAATTCTCCTCAGGAATACATAAAGAATAAATACGGCAAGCAAAATACCGACCAGAAGTGTGTTTTTAACCTCACCTATTGCACTGTTAATGTATGCCCCCTGGTCCTGAACTCTAATAAATTCATACCCCGGTAAAGCTTTTTCAAGTTCCGATATTGAGATTTCCAGACTCCTGACAGCATCTACTGTGTTGAATTTCGGCTCTTTGTAAATGGATAATCCTATGCACCTTTCTCCATTTATAGTAACTATATTCTCAGGATCCTTATTTTCAAATTTTATAGTTGCAACATCTCGGAGGTATACCGGTACTCTGCCCGATACGGTTCCTGATGCAACCTGACCTGCTGAACTGCTGCCTGATGCAGTCTGTTTAAACCCGACAACTATATTCTCAAGGTCATCAATATCCTCCAGCACGCTGACACCTTTTACAACATATTTTAGTCCCATATCAATAATAGAACCTCCTGATACGTTCCTGTTGTAATTGTTTATCTGCATGGCTATTGCATCGGAGGTAAGGCCAAATGATTCCAGTACATATTTATTTGTTTCAATAACAACTTCACTCTCCTCCACACCGGTCAGTTTAACATCGGCAACACCTTCAATCCTGACCAGTTCATTACGGATATAGTTTTCGGCAATCTTCCGTAATTCATCCATGTTGGTAATGCTGGCATTTTTAAGACCAACAATCATTACCGGAGCTGCATTGGGATCGTACTGTGAAATAGTAAAATCCTCCAGATCTGAATTCTGGCTAAAGGAGTTAAGTTCTTTCTGAAGATCGAGGAATGCTTCATCCATATCCTTATTCCAGTCATACTCAACTGTAATTGTTGCAGAACCAACCTGCGATACTGATGAAACCTGTACAACATCACTTTGTCTCATTGCAAGGGATTCTATCTGGTCAACATAGTTTTTTTCAATCTCTTCAGGTGGTTTCTCACCAGCCTTTAACTCGATATAGATCTTCGGGTTGTTAAGGTCGGGAAACAGATCAGTTCCCAGTTTTCCGAATGAGATAAAACCCAGCAGAACGATCCCCAGCACAAGCATTAAGACTGTAACGGGGTATTTTACAGCAAATCGGGCAATACTGTTCATGTCAGTTATTTAATAATTTTTACCTTCGACTTGTTGCTAAGGGTCTCAAATCCGCTTGTGACCACACGATCGTTTTTAGCAAGTCCTCTGGTTACTTCAACTTCTGTAAGATTTTCAAGACCGGTTTCAATAATCCTTTCAGCCACAACACCTCTGTCGACAATGAATACTGTTTTCCCCCTTTGACGTGAGAGAATTATATTTTTCGGAATAACTATAGCCGAATCGAGATGGCTGGTAACTATATCAGCCTTCACGAACATCCCGGGACGAAGAAGCAGGTTAGGGTTATTAATTGAAATATTGCCTTTGAATGTGCGGGTGTCAGCATTAATAGCAGGTGACAATTGTGTTATATTTCCGATTATTGTATCCTCGGGGATAGTGTAATTTGTGAGTTTCACCAACTGCCCCGGTTTGATGATTGAAATATACTTTTCCGGGAGCTGTACATCCATATACATCACCTGGTAATCCATTATCTTAACGATAGTTTTGCCGGTTTCCACCTGAGTGCCCTGAGTATAATACGGAAGGTCAACAATAACTCCACTGATGGGAGCAACAATCCTTGTTTTTTCAAGCTGAAGTTTAGAATTCTCCACAGTAGTTTTAGCGTTCGCATAATTGATGCTGGCTGTTTTAAGATCTTTAAGGGTCACTCCGCCTTTTTCGTAAAGTGACTCCTGCTTTTTAAGCTCACTTTCAGTAAGTTCCAGATTAAGTTCATTTGTTTCGAGTTTAATGGAATTCACATATTCTTTATCCTCCAGCCTTGCAATAAGAGCCCCTTCTTTCACTCTGTCACCGAGTTGCCAGCTTCTGCCGGTCTGTGGGTTCTTTTCCAGGAAATAGGAAGCAACAATTTTCGACTTCAGTTCAATTTCGCCCTTCGGAAAGGCTGTACCTGTTGTATTTATAAATTCTTCAATCGATTTAAGTTTTATGTCCTCGACTGAAACCGGAATTTCAACATCTGCCGTGAGGTTCTGATCCTGGTTTCCGCAACCAGTAATTATTGTT
>JANNKF010000245.1:0-4326 GCA_031396165.1 Bacteroidales bacterium
GCACTTATCATTATCTTCTTTATTAGTAACCCGTTCAAAGGATTGATATTGTCCCAGGTCTTTCTCAGCATTCAGCTCCCGTTTACAGTCGCCATTCAGGTCTACCTTACCTCTTCAAAAAAAGTAATGGGTAAGTATGCCAATAGCAGGTTTTTAATTATACTCTTATCGGTTATTGCGGCTATAGTTACATTCTTAAATTTAAAATTGCTTTTTGATATTTTATTTGGATAGACACATACTAAAGATTTATAAATCACTGATGGGGGTAAAAAAGTACAAGGTAGGGTTGGTATTAAGTGGAGGCGGAGCCAGAGGATTTGCTCATCTCGGAGTTTTGCAGGCATTAAATGAGGCTGGGATTAAGCCCGACGTTATTTCCGGTACAAGTGCCGGTGCAATAATCGGAGTATTGTATGCCGACGGCTATTCACCTGAAGAGATTCTTCATATGTTGAATTCAGGAAGCCGTCTTGACTTTATGAGACCGGCAATGCCACGGGAGGGACTTCTGCAGATTAACGGGGTAATTAAAATTCTCAAAACCAATCTCAGAGCAACCCGGTTCAATGAACTGAAAATCCCTCTTTACGTTACCGCTACAGATCTGAACAATGGTAAGGTCGTCTATTTTTCAAAGGGGGAACTGCTCGATCCAGTCATTGCTTCAGCAAGCATCCCTGTACTTTTTCAACCTGTAAAAATAAATAATATATCCTATGTCGACGGCGGGGTGCTCGACAATCTTCCTATATTTCCTATAAAAAATAAATCCCGGTTTCTTATTGGTTCATTTGTTAATCCGGTAGGTCCTACAGAAAAAATATCCGGACTTATCAATATTGCAGAACGGTCATTTATGCTAAGCATGTCGAAAGAAATTACAGAAAAAGCGAAGAAGTTTCATCTCTTCGTGGCTCCACTGGAATTAGGCAATTATAAAATCCTCGCTCCTGAAAAAGCCAGCGAGTTATTTAATGTTGGATATAAGGCCACAAAAGCCAAACTCAAAGAAACAGATCTTGAAAAACTTCTGAACTTATAGCTATTACGAACCTGGTCGGGAATGCCTCTGTGTAACCTCTTTATTTTTTAATTAAAGAATATAATTTCTTTATCTCCCCTTCCCAAAGTGATTCTTCGGGCGTTTCAAGAATAAGTGGCATATCATTAAACCTCGGATCATTCATAACAAAACCAAAGGCCTCCTCCCCTATGAAACCGATTCCGATATTGTCGTGCCTGTCAACTCTTGTCCCTAATTCTTTTTTTGAATCGTTCAGATGCATTCCCTTCAGATATTTGAATCCTACAACTTCTTCGAACTTCTCAAATGTTTTTTTAAATCCCTCCTGTGATTTTACATCATAGCCGGAAGTAAAAGCATGACAGGTATCAATGCATACACCTACTCTTGATTTATCCTCAACATTATCAATTATTACCTTAAGTTGTTCAAAGGTATGTCCAAGATTAGTACCCTGCCCCGCAGTATTTTCAATCACTGCGGTTACTCCTTTGGTCTTGTCAAGGACAATATTTACCGATTCTGCGATTCTTTTAAGACACTCTTCAATTCCTAATGTATTAAGATGACTTCCGGGATGAAAGTTCAGCCTGTCAAGACCCAGCTGTTCACACCTTTGCATCTCATCGAGAAATGACTTTCTCGATTTTTCAAGGGGTTCAGGTTCCGGATGGCCCAGGTTGATCAGGTAACTGTCATGGGGAAGTATCTGAAAAGGTTTGTAATCATATCTATCACAGTTATCCCTGAATAGCTTAATACTGGCTAATGTAAGCGGATTAACGAACCATTGTCTCTGATTCTTTGTGAACAGGGCAAATGCTTTTGCTCCTATTGCGTTTGCATTTATTGGCGCATTCTGAACTCCGCCTTCAGCACTTACATGTGCCCCTATATATTTCATATCGTTTATTTATATATTCAAATATTCTAACAAATTATTCTGCTTTTTGTTTCTAGTGGTGTAAAATGCTATACCCGACCAGTAATTTTCAACCTCATTTAATTAATGAAAGGCAATGGAAATTATAATCAATAAACCGGATATTTTAAATATTCTGAGGATATTGTTAGTTTTGCATCAGGAAACTTTTTAATACACATAAATAAATGGCAGAAAAAAAACATACGCCTATCGGTCTGATTGCTGTCTCGATCATTCTCGGAGGCGCTCTCATCTTTCTTATCTTTATGTATTTCAGTCAGAAAAACAGTATGGTTGAAATGGAGACTGCCCTTACTCAGGAAAAGGACTCACTGGCAAACGAATTGAGGCTCATGGTCAATGCCTACGACACTCTTAAAACGAATAACGATACACTGAATGCCGGACTCGAAAAAGAGAGGAAAAGAATAATGCAGCTGCTCTCACTGAATGCTTCCAATACACAGTTGATAAAAAAATACAAGGGTGAGATTGTTACAATGAGGGAGATAATGAAAAGCTATATCGTTCAGATTGACTCTCTAAACACAAGAAATAATGTCCTTGTCGCTGAAAATACCGAAATCCGGCAGCAGATCACACAGGTAAGAAGCACAAATACAGAACTTTCAAAAGTTAAAGAGGAATTGAGTTCCAAGGTAGAGATAGCATCGGTTATACAGGCTAAAGACATAGCCGCTGTTTCTCTTAATAAAAACAGAAAGGAAACAACCAGGCTCAGCCTGCTCGATAAACTCAGGATCTGTTTTACACTTCGTGAGAACGCATTGGCGAAAGCCGGTGTTAAACAGGTATATATGAGAATAATAAGACCCGATTCACTTGTTATTGCAACAAGTCCCGATAATCTTTTCAGTTATAAGGGGAATAATATAATTTATTCTGCGAACCGTGAACTTGACTATATGAATCAGGATATTGAGATGTGTATATTCCTCGATAATACCGGTGATTTTATTATTGGAAATTACAGTGTAGAACTCTATCTTGAAGAAAACATCATAGGTCAAACAAATTTCATGCTTTCGAAAAAATAGCTAATCATTGTCAGATAACATAAATTCTGAAATTATATTATCTGAAATCATTTTCCCCTGGTTTGTAAGAACCAGGTTTTTTTTGTCCTGTTTCATCAGCCCATAACCTTTGTATTTTCCGGCCAGGTTAATAACATAATCATAACCTTCTTTTTCGAACATTTTCTCGATGTAATCGAGATCTATACCCCACATTGTTCTCAATGAAGTCATTACATATTCATTGAACCTTGTCCGAGCATCAAGTTCTTCGCTCTCATAAAACGGGAGACCTGAATTGACAGCCTTTATATATCCCTTAAGATCGCTAACATTCCACTGCCTCGAATATCCGTTAAAAGAATGGGCTGATGGACCCAGACCCAGATAGTTAACCTGCTTCCAGTAATTTGAATTATGAAGTGAGAAATAGCCCGGTTTACCAAAATTTGAAATTTCATAATGAATAAGACCAGCTGTGTCAGCCTTTTCAATTAGTATATTAAAAAGAGCTGTGCTCTCTTCCTCTTCAATCTCTGTGAGAAGTCCCTTCTCCTTCATCTTGCCGAAAACTGTACCCTTCTCAATTGTGAGATGGTATGCCGAAAGATGCTTAATATCGAACGAAAATGTCAGATCCAGATTTGATTTCCACTCTGTTGAAGTCATTCCCGGGATCCCGTAAATGAGATCAATTGTTACATTATCAAATCCTGCATTAAATGTATCTCTCAGGGCAGTTACAGCCTGTGCGGAATCATGCCGGCGATTAAGCATTTTCAGATCCTTATCACGCCACGACTGAACCCCAAGACTTATCCTGTTGACCCCCAGTTCCCTTATTCCGGCTAAATAAACCGGCGTTACATCGTCGGGATTAAGTTCTATGGTTATCTCACAGTTTTCTTCAATCCGGAATAATTTCCGCGGGTGTTCCAGAATTCTGTTTAGATCGTTAATTGAAAAAACCGAGGGTGTGCCTCCGCCGAGATAAATTGTTGAAATTGTATCATCCCCCGTATAATCGCTTCTGAGTGTTGCTTCTTTCAGCAATGTTTCAATGAACCGGGTATTATTTTCAGGTGTGATTACATGATAGAAATCGCAGTAAAAACATAGTTTTTTACAGAAAGGTATATGTATGTAAATTCCAGCCATAGTATAAAAATGCAACCTTGTAATTTATATATAAAATGCCATTTTATTAATTATTTTTGTAAAAACAACTCAAATGGTAACCTGCTTTATTCATAAACCTTTGTGAACCTTTGTGTAATCCTTAGTGCGCCCCTGCCTACCGGCAGGCAGGTTTGTGGTTAAGCTTTTTTTTACCACGA
>JANNKF010000277.1:0-1621 GCA_031396165.1 Bacteroidales bacterium
GACAGAAAGTTACAGCCGGCAAAGATAGTACAGGCTTGTTAAATAATTTTTAACAAAGCCATCTTTAATTGAAAATAATTGCGGGATTATTTTAGTATATGACCAAAAACCTTCCTGAATTTCTCTACTTTCGGAGCTATCACAATGGAACAATAGGGGGCATTGCCGTTGTTTGCGTAATAATCCTGGTGGTAATCTTCCGCCTTGTAGAATGCTTTAAGCGGGCTGATTTCCGTTACAACGGGTTTCTCAAACGTGTTTTCCTTATTTAGTTTTTCCTTGTAACTTTCAGCCAGTTCACGTTGTGAGTTGTTGGCATAAAAAATGACTGAGCGATACTGTGTCCCGACATCAGCTCCCTGCCTGTTGAGCTGGGTAGGATCGTGAACAGTCCAGAAGACCTCCAGTAATTTATCGAAACTGATGACAGACGGATCATATATTATCTGCACAACTTCGGCATGACCTGTTGTGCCGGAACAAACCTCGCGGTAGCTCGGTTTTTCGGTATTTCCGCCCGCATAACCGGAGGTGACTGATATGACGCCTTTAAGTTCAACATAAATGGCTTCCACACACCAAAAGCATCCGCCGCCAAAGACGGCAGTATCAGTGTTGGAACCTTTGATTGGTGATGTATCCATAAATTCAGGGGTTTTATCCGGTGTCCGGGCACAGGACGTGAAGAATGTAAAAAGCATAGCTGCTGTCACAAGTATTTTTATAGGCTGGGTGCACATGGTAGAATTTTTGATAATAACAATCGGGAGCAGATTAGGTTCATTTACCCCGGCCCTCTCAAGGTCTAAATAACAAAAAAAAATGCTATCTTTGCCCGCTTATTCCAGGGGTATGGATTTCGCAATACCAGCCTGATAATGAACTATAATCATAATTAAATCTACACGACAAAATAATCTGATTGATGAAAATTACGCAAGAAAGTACCGGTGAACTCACAGCCACCATTAAAATTGAAATTAGTCCGGCCGATTATACCGAAAAGGTGAATAAAATCCTGAAGGATTATCAGCGTAAAGCCAATATTCCAGGATTCAGGCCAGGTAAAGTTCCTTTTGGAATGGTTAAGAAGATGTATGGCAGCTCTGTTTTTGCCGATGAATTGAACAAACTGCTCTCCGAATCGCTGAACAATTATATTGAAGACAACAAAATTGAGATTCTGGGCCAGCCATTGGCCAATGACCAGCTTACTCCTGCATTTGATGGTGATGAAGATAAAGATCTTGAATTTTATTTCGACCTCGGTCTGATGCCTGAGTTTAGTCTGGAATTCTCTGATAAAACAGCCGTTGACTATTTTAAGATAAAGATAGACGAAACGATGGTGGATAATTATGTGGATGATATTCGCCGCCGCAACGGGAAAATGATAAATCCGGAAGTTTCTGCTGCCGGCGATACACTCAAAGGTGAATTTCTTGAACTGGACGCAGATGGAAATATTCCGGAAGGCGCCCATTCTCACCAATCTGTGTATATTACACTCAATATCAATTTTCGGTCCTGAATAAGACAGAAATTAAAGATTATCTCAATTTTTGTAACTCTCCGCAGAATTGATTAATCTGTTACCCCTGGTTATGATGTAGAAAATATT
>JANNKF010000280.1:0-2157 GCA_031396165.1 Bacteroidales bacterium
ATGGCATACAGCATCAAACACGGGCATCTTTCCGATAATGAGAAGTAAAAATTCAGAGAAGGTTAAGAGAAAATATATAGTAATCAGCCGCTTGGCAGCATCTTTAATACGAGGATGAATCTTATCAATGGGCTGACCTGAAAACTCAGTTGCAGCGAGTTGAATGTTTATCGATTTAATCACAGGCAATACCGAAAGTGAAATAAAAATGATCCCAATTCCTCCAAGCCATTGAGTAAGGCTTCTCCATAACAAAATTCCATGTGGTAATGATTCAACATCTGCAATGATAGTTGCTCCGGTGGTTGTAAAACCCGACATTGATTCAAAAAATGCATCACCAAAGCTGGTTATTGATCCGCTGAATAAGAATGGAAGTGTTCCGAAAAAGCTGAATATGAGCCATATACCTGTCACAATCAGGTAGCCTTCCTTATTCCCATACACTTTTTCCTCGTTTCTGAGTGGGGTGAATACTATAATTCCTGTTACAATGGTGATCAGAGCAGAATAAATAAGTGAAGATGTTGCCGGTTCACTATAAAGGTATGACACACCTGCCGAAAGCAGCATGAAAAATCCTTCAACAATGAGCAGCAGGCTGAAAACCCTTGCTATTATTCTGAAGTTGATCATTAATTATCAGGTAAAGAATTTCGATAGCTTTTCATAAGCTGACGGAAGGGTAAATACAACCACTTTATCGTTGGCGTTAATTATCGTATCGCCTGTAGCGATAAATGGTTCCCCGTCCCTGGTGCCTCCGCCGACAATTGCATCTTTTGGGAAATCAAGACTCCTTAGTGTACCTTTTGTGATTTTTGCATTTACAGGAACATTGAATTCAAGTACTTCTGCTTCTGTTCCTGTCATATATTTAACCTGAGTAACATTCGGATTTGTGGTATGACGGAATATCCTGCTTGCTGCCGATATTTTCTTATTAATTATTGTATCAATGCCTGTATTCTCCGCAAGATTAATATACTCCATATTCTCTACCTCTGCAATTGTCTTTTTTACTCCCATCTTTTTTGCGAGAAGGCAGGAAAGAATATTTGTTTCTGAATTTCCCGTTACAGCAATAAACGCATCAATACTGGTAATCCCTTCCTGTTCAAGAAGATCGACATTGCGGCCATCACCATTTATAATCAGTGTATTATCGAGAAAATCGGCAAGGTCTTCACATTTTTTAATATCCGAATCAATCAGTTTAACCTCGCATGATTTCTGCATATAGAAGGCAACATGTTTTCCTATCCGGCTGCCTCCGAGTATCATAATGCTCTTGGCTTCATAATGCCTTTTACCCGATGTCTTCATCATCTCATCTATCCCTTCATGGGTTGAGATAACGAATACCAGATCGCCTACCTGAAACTCTTCATTTCCTCTGGGAATGATAGTTTTTTCGTTTCTTTTTATGGCTACGGCCCGGTACTTTTCGGTTTTATGAAGAAGTGAAATCTCTTCCAGACTCTTATTAATTATGGGGGCATTCTCGTCGAGTTTCTGCACATACATTGCAAGCTTCCCTCCGGAAAACTCCATGAATTCCGTTGTGCCTGTCTCGTGCAGAAGTCCAAGAACCTCACGGGCTGCAATTAACTCAGGATATATAAGAGAATCAATTCCAAGTGATTTAAAGAAATCAACATTGGAATGTTCCAGGAAATCGATATTATCTATCCTGGCAATTGTTTTAATAGCACCAAACTTTTTCGCCAGTATTGAGGAGGTTATGTTGGTATCCTCAGAGTGTGTTACAGCTATAAACAGATCTGTCTTCTTTTTCAGGGAGTCTTTTAATAGCTTTATGGAGGTGGCCGACCCTTCAAAAGTCATCACATCGAGCGAAGTATCGATTGGCTTAAGACGATCCTCCTCCGGATCGATAAGAATAATTTCATGATTTTCATTCGATAACATCTTGGCTAGATGCGTTCCAACTTCTCCGGCTCCTGCAATTATAATTCTCATTAAAATTTATTTGAAAAAACATGACAAAATAAGATATAAATCCCCTAATACTCAAGTTTTTTACCCTAATTATTTTCGATTCGTCTATATGCTTTTAATAAATGCCCCTGACTTTCTAACATAATGTATAGTGCAGGCAAAGTTCGCATCAGACCGTACTGGTAAACGGTATCC
>JANNKF010000307.1:0-18327 GCA_031396165.1 Bacteroidales bacterium
CATTTTCAATAAATTCAGATACCACAACAGGATATTGTTTCGATACCTGTGCTGCAAGCTCAAGATAATGAGATAATTCACTCTTATTTGAAACCACGTTCATTGCCGCCCCTGACAAAACATATGATGGTCTGATCAGAACAGGGAAGCCGATGCGGTCAACAAATTCGTTTATATCGTTAATTGAAGAGAGTTCTTTCCAGGCCGGCTGGTCAACATCCAGAATATCAAGCATTTCTGAAAACTTATGCCTGTTCTCGGCTCTGTCGATAGATACCGGAGATGTACCCAGAACCGGAACATTCTCATTATAAAGCCTCATAGCCAGGTTGTTGGGGATCTGCCCGCCAACAGATACAATTACACCCAGTGGATTTTCGAGTTCAATTATATCAAGGACTCTCTCGAATGTCAGTTCATCGAAATAAAGCCTGTCGCAGATATCATAATCAGTACTAACTGTTTCGGGATTGTAATTGATCATTACAGATCTGAAGCCTTCTTTTTTTATAGTATCTATCGCATTCACTGAACACCAGTCAAATTCAACACTGGAACCAATTCTGTAGGCTCCTGAACCCAGAACTATGACTGATTTCTTGTCTGTTTCACAAATAATATCGTGTTCAGAGCCGCTGTAAGTAAGATAAAGGTAATTTGTTACTGCAGGGTACTCAGCTGCCAGGGTATCAATCTGTTTAATATAAGGTATAATGCCAACAGATTTCCGGTAGCTTCTTACTTTCATCAGGTCGTCGTGGATTACCGTGGGACCTGATTTAAAAACATGCCTGGCAATCTGGAAATCGCTGAATCCGTTTATTTTAGAGTGTGCGAGGAGATCAACCGGAATCGACTCAAGCGTCTCATATTTACAGAGTTCATCCTTTATATTGATAATGTTTTTCAGTTTGTGAAGAAACCATCTGTCGATTTTTGTCAGCTCATAGATCCTGTCAACCGACATTCCTGCTTCAAGCGCCTCCGCTATTGAGAAGATCCTCATATCTGTTGGCTCAGAGAGTTCTCTTTCAATATCCTCAAAACCAAGATTGCGGTTACCGGTAAAACCATGCATACCCTGACCGATCATTCTCAATCCTTTCTGAATGACTTCCTCGAAGGTACGGCCAATAGCCATTACTTCACCGACGCTCTTCATGCTGCTGCCGATGAGATGAGAAACCCCTTCAAACTTATTAAGATCCCAACGCGGAATTTTACAGACAATATAATCGAGTGCCGGTTCAAAACATGCAGTGGTGTTTTTGGTTACTGAATTCTTGAGTTCATGCAAGCCATAACCCATTCCCAGCTTTGCAGCAATGAATGCCAGCGGATATCCTGTAGCTTTGGATGCAAGGGCACTCGATCGTGATAATCGTGCGTTGACCTCAATAACCCTGTAATCTTCTGAATCCGGAGCAAGTGCATACTGAACATTACACTCCCCTACAATCCCGATATGCCTTATTATCTTTATTGATAGTTCCCTGAGTTTATGATATTCACTGTTTGTAAGGGTTTGGGAGGGAGCTACAACAATACTTTCACCGGTATGAATTCCCAATGGATCAAAATTCTCCATATTACATACAGTAATGCAATTGTCAAATTTGTCTCTTACTACCTCATATTCAACTTCTTTCCAGCCTTTTAATGATTCTTCAACAAGGATCTGGGGTGAATAAGAAAATGCTTTTGATGAGAGAACTCTGAGTTCTTCGGGATTTGAAGCGAACCCGCTTCCCTGTCCTCCGAGTGTGTAAGCGGCTCTTATTATTACCGGATAACCTAGCTTCCCTGCGGCTGCAATTGAGTCATCCACGCTCAATGTAGCTATGCTGCTGGGGGTCTTAACATCGATTTCATCAAGCTTTTTTACAAAGAGTTCCCGGTCCTCAGTCTCCATAATTGCCCTCACAGGCGTACCCAGAACCCTGACATTATACTTTTCAAATACACCAGACCTGAATAATTCAGTGCCGCAATTCAGTGCAGTCTGGCCACCAAACGACAGCAGTATCCCGTCAGGCTTTTCCTTTGCAATTACTTTTTCAACGAAATATGGAGTAACAGGAAGGAAATAGATCTTATCAGCCAGCTCTTCAGACGTCTGTACAGTTGCTATATTCGGATTTATCAGGACCGTAATAACATCCTCCTCTTTTAATGCTTTCAGAGCCTGAGAGCCGGAGTAATCAAACTCACCCGCTTCACCGATTTTCAGTGCCCCCGATCCCAGGATTATTACCTTTTTTACTACATCTTTCATTGTCTGAATTTGAGGTTCAAAAATAGCACAATTTTTTAATTAGAATTGGTATTATTAAAAAAATGAATATATTTGCAAAATAAATGCATAAATATGCAGAAAACAAAAAGACTTCTGGCAATTGAGAAGATAATTGCTGAAGAAACAATATCGACACAAGAGGAGCTTTTAAAGAAATTGAAAGGGAAAGGGATAAGCTGTACGCAGGCTACGCTATCCCGCAACTTAAGGCAGCTTGGTGTTGGCAGAATCCCTGACGGTTCGGGAGGGTATAAATACTCTTTACAGGAAAATCACAGAGCTTCTTCCTCTTCAACTCTTAAGTTTAATATAGTTCCGGTTATACAGGATATAGTTGAAGCAAAAGGATTGATGGTAATAAGGACTATTCCGGGGAATGCAAGCAATACAGCATTTTTTATCGATGGTGCAGGGAGATATGAAATTGCAGGAACAATTGCCGGTGATGATACTATCCTTGTTATACCGAGAGATGGTGTAACTCTTCAGGCGGTTCACACTTGTCTCGAGATAATACTTCCCGGGATACATGAGCAGGTGAAGAACAGGAAATAAAAGTTACAAGCGGCTCAGGGCTCAGAGCTCAGAGCAAAAAACAGGTCTTTTTTAGCCACAGAGTGGCGATAGATCGGTAGTAAAAACATAATGAAAATATTAATAAATTAATTAATAAGAAAATGAAAGAAAAAGTTGTTCTCGCATATAGTGGCGGACTGGATACATCGGTGATACTTAAATGGTTAATTGATAAAAACTTTGATGTCATTGCCTTTGTGGCAGATGTTGGTCAGGCTGAAGATTTTGAGGCTTGCAAGGAAAAGGCCCTTCTTCTTGGGGCTTCAAAAGTTGTCATTGCCGACCTGAAGAGGGAATTCATTGATGGATATGTTCTGAAAGCAATTATGGGTAATGCGATCTATGAGGACAGATACCTTCTCGGTACAGCTCTGGCAAGGCCATTAATTGCAAAAAAACAGATCGAAGTTGCTAAAGCTGAAGGTGCTACTGCTGTCGCCCATGGTGCAACAGGAAAAGGAAATGACCAGGTGCGGTTTGAACTTTGTTACTATGCCCTTATGCCGGGTGTTAAGGTAATTGCACCCTGGAAGGATAAAGAGTTCCTTACACAATTCAAAGGAAGAACTGACCTTCTGAAATATGCATCTGAGAAGAAAATTCCGGTTAAAGCCAGTATCGATAAGCCTTATAGTGAGGACGATAACCTGATGCATATCAGCCATGAGGCCGGGATACTTGAGGACCCAATGTACACACTGCATAAGAGCATGCTTGAAAAAATGGTTATGCCTCAGGATGCGCCTGATAAGGAAACACGTATCGTAATTCATTTTAAGAATGGATTGCCTGTGAAACTTATCAACAAGGAGGATGGGACTATTAAAGAGGATTCATACGATATGTTTGTATATCTCAATGATCTTGCAGGCAAAAATGGCATCGGTCTTCTGGATATGGTTGAGAACAGGTTTGTCGGGATAAAATCGAGAGGTGTGTATGAGACACCTGCAGCCACTGTACTTCATATTGCACATAAAGACATTGAAGGTATTGCTATGGACAGAGAGGTGATGAGGCTGGTAAATATGCTTACCCCAAAATTTGCCGAGATTATCTATAACGGTTTCTGGTTCAGTCCGGAAATGGATTTTCTTATGGCTGCAATTGAAAAGAGTCAGGAGCTTATCGATGGCAGCGTTCATCTCTGCCTCTATAAAGGTAATGTACTTATTGAAGGACGCGAATCCCCATCATCTCTGTATGATAAGAAATTGTCAAGCATGGATATTGAAGGCGGATTTGATCAGACTGACAGTAAGGGGTTTATAAGAATAAATGCTATCAGACTGATGGCTCACAGGGCTATTGTCGAGGCAAATCAGAAAAAGTAGAAACCCCCTTTCTTATTTCCCCCAGGGGGGAAAAGGTTCACTCCTTCCCCCCTGGGGGAAAGCCTGCCCCGCTTCGGCGGGGGTTGGGAAGGGGGTAAAAAAACAACATGAATTGTTTAAAAAAATAGATATATGAAACTATGGGAAAAAGGGATTAATCCTGAACCGGCAATAATTGAATTCACTGCCGGGAAGGACCGAAAAACCGATCTCGCGCTTACGAAATGGGATATAATCGGTTCAATGGCACATGTAATAATGCTTGAAGATGTCGGATTGATATCAGGTGGGGAGAAAAACGAAATGCTGAAAGCACTTCATTCGCTCTTTGTCTGGGATGAGGAGGGGAGCCTGGTTATTGAGAAAGATGTGGAAGATATTCATTCCCAGATTGAGAAGGAGATGTCTTCAATTTTGGGAACTACCGGTAAAAAAATTCATACAGGCAGGTCAAGGAACGACCAGGTTCTTGTAGATATCAGGCTTTATACGCGGGAGGAAATTGATAAGCTTTCGGTTCTTATTAACCGTCTTTTTACGAAACTACAATCGTTAAGTGAACAGCATAAAGGAGTGCTTTTGCCGGGGTATACACATATGCAACCGGCCATGGTTTCTTCATTCGGACTCTGGTTTGGTGCTTACTCAGAATGTCTGGCAGATGATGTACTACTACTTTCAGGCGCCAGAGCGCTTAATAACCAGAATCCGCTTGGAACTGCAGCAGGTTATGGAACCACTCTTCCGATCAACAGGAAGCTTACTTCTGAACTACTCGAATTTGACGACCTGCTTTATAACTCTGCTTATGCCAGCCTGAGCCGGGGTAAAATAGAGATGGCAATTGCGTCGGCACTTGCTTCGATAGGACAGACACTCTCACGTTTTTCGATGGATATATGTCTCTTCATGACATCAGAATTCAGATTTATTGACTTTCCTGATGAATACGTTACAGGTTCAAGTATCATGCCGCAGAAAAGAAATCCTGATGTATTCGAGCTTATACGGGGAAGGTCAAATGTCCTTCAGACACTTCCGAATCAGGTGGCAATGCTGACTTGTAATCTGCCTTCGGGTTATAACAGGGATCTCCAATTGCTTAAACAACTGATATTTGATGCCTTTGGTGAATTAAGGGAGTGTATTGAGATCATGCTTTTGATGCTTAATAATATTAAGATAAGGAAAAACATAACAGACAATCCTCTGTATAACAACATTTTCAGTACAGAAGAGGTAAACCGGCTGGTTAAACAGGGGATTCCGTTCAGGGATGCTTACAAAGCAGTCTCTGAGATGGTTAAGAATTCTTCATTCTCAAAAACCACCCTGGTTGATTATGTTCATGAGGGAAGCATTGGAAATCTGTGTAATAAGGAGATAGCTGAACTATTTGAGAAGAGGATGGCATCTTTTAAAAACACCACTGCCACCGAGTTTGCAGATAATATGATGAAGCATGTTTCGGTTTAAAATGCCCCCCAACCCCCTAAAGGGGGGCTAATGCAGTAATAATAAGCAAATTACAACACATTTTGAGATTAACCCCCCTTTAGGGGGGCAGGGGGGCCAAATTATTTTGACTTCTCAATATTCTCAATAAAAACATCAAACAGGTAATCGGTATCAGTCGGACCTCCGGAGGCTTCGGGATGGAACTGCGTGGAGAAGAAGGGTTTGGATTTGTGTTTCATACCCTCATTCGTCTGATCATTTATATTTATGAAAAATGGTTCCCACTCATTGCCAAGGGTTTTATTATCAACAGCAAATCCGTGGTTCTGCGAAGTAATATAAGCCTTATCAGTTCCAACTTGCAGAACAGGCTGATTATGGCTCCTGTGTCCGTATTTTAGTTTATATGTATCCGCACCGGCAGCCAGTGCCATAAGCTGGTTTCCCAGACAGATTCCCATTATAGGTTTTGTATCTGTGAAAGATTTAACAATGTTATTTATTGCTGCAGTGCACATCTTTGGATCTCCCGGACCATTTGAAAGGAATAATCCGTCAAATTCTTCCTTGTGATAATCGTAATCCCATGGTACCCTGATAATTGTAGTATCCCTTTTAAGTAAATTACGGATTATGTTATATTTAACTCCGCAATCAACCAGCAGGATTTTGTATTTGCCCGTTCCATACACCTTCTTCTCATGAGTGCTGACTTCGGCAACAAGGTTGACTTTATTCGGATCGTAGTAGGCAGTTTCGGTTCCCTCTGGTTCCAGCTTACCAAGCATAGCACCTTTTTCCCGAATTCTTTTTGTAAGTACCCTGGTATCAATGCCATATACCCCGGGTACCTTATTTCTACCCAGCCATTCATCCAGACTTTCAGTAGCATTCCAATGGCTGTATTCAAAAGAATAGTCCGATACTATCAATCCTGATATATGTATGGAAGATGATTCATAGAATTTAGAAAGATCATTCTCCTCGGTTTTTCCCGGAGCACCGTAATTACCAACAAGCGGGTAAGTGAGACAAAGTATCTGCCCCCTATATGACGGGTCCGTCAGACTTTCCGGATAACCGGTCATAGCTGTGTTAAAGACAACCTCACCCGCAGCAGCAACCGCTGATCCGAAAGAGCGACCATGAAAAATTGTACCGTCTTCAAGGGTTAAGCGCACTTTTATACTGTTTTTCATGTCTGTTTTTAATTTCTGTTTTATCTGAGTCCGGAAACAGCTTTTTCAATCTGTTCCATAGCTTTTATAACTGTCTGATGGGTAGTGGCAACATTCATTCTCATAAATCCTTCTCCGCCGGGTCCGAAAGTTGACCCTTCATTCATACCAACTCCGGCCGATCGTATAAAAAAGTTCTGAAGTTCTTTTCCTGTCAAATTAAACTTCCGGCAATCGAGCCAGATCATATAGGTTGCCTCAGGCATTACGGGGATAATCTCGGGGATCATTTTTTCGCAATAATCTGCAACAAAATCAATATTATTGTCAATATAATCAAGTAAATCGGTTAGCCACTGATGTCCGTGTGAATATGCTGATACAGAGGCTATTGTTCCAAAAATATTGCCACCTCCTATGTGGAGGTTATCAATTATTCTGTTGAATGATTTCCTTAAGGTTTGATTTGAAATAATTACCGAGGAGGTGGAAAGACCCGCCAGATTGAATGTTTTGCTCGGGGCGATCAAAGTAATTGTTCTGTCTGCAAATTTTTCCGAGAGGCTTGCAAAGGGTGTATGCGTATAGCCGGGTAAAACAAGGTCTGAATGAATCTCATCAGAAAGAACCAGGATATCTTTTTCCACACAGATGTCGCCGAGCCGGGTTAATTCCTGACGTGTCCATGCACGTCCGACCGGATTATGAGGATTTGACAGGATAATCATCCTGGTCTTTTCATCAATTAAAGTAATTAGTGAATCGAAATCCATTTCCCATCTTCCTTCAGATTCTTTTAACTGATTATATACGAGTTTTCGACCGTGGGCTTCAACTGCTGTGAAAAATGGAAAATAAACAGGAGGCTGAACTATAATACTGTCGCCGGCGCGGGTGTAAGCAAGCGTACAGAGATTCAGAGCCGGAACTATTCCGGGACTAAAACAAATCCATTCTTTCTCAATTGTCCATTTATGTCTCAGTTTAATCCAGTCAATGATCGACGAGAAGTATTCAGGCGGGCGGAAGGAGTAGCCGTAAATCTCATGGTTTAATCTCTCCCTGAAGGCAGACATAATAAAATCGGGAGTCTTGAAATCCATGTCAGCAACCCACATGGGTATTACATCTTTCACACCGAAAGTATCTTGCCGGAGATCATACTTTATGGAGTTTGTCCCCTCTCTTTCAACAGGCTCATCAAAATTCCAGGTCATCGAAAAATGATATAAATTCAGGGGCTTAAAGATATATAAAAATTGCAGACGGAGGTGGGTTTTTGTATCAACCGTCATCAAATCTGACGATTATTCAAATTAGAATGTGGTGGTGAATTTTATTTAATATTTTTGTTTACTTTTATGGTCAGATTTTGAATAGAATTTTAATATTAAACTAACTTAAGATGAAAAAGATTTTTGCAGGTGTTATACTTCCATTGCTGATCATAAGTTTCATTGGTTCTACCTCATGCAAAGACAGGGCAGCAGGTAAGGAGCAAAAAAAGGTTGAACTGGAACAGGTTCAGTCGATTAAGGATGAAATTGAATCCAATGTTTATCCATTACCAACCTCTTCCGAAGTGATAAGGATGCTGACCGAACTGGAAGTTGGATACATCATAGGAATTTCTAATCCGGTAGAAAATACAAAAAAATATTTCAGCAGTACAACGAGAGCCATCAACCTTGGTGTATTCGGAGCTGATCTGAGCTATGCTACACTCTATAATATTCAGCAGGAAGTAATTAACTATCTGAATGCAATCAGATCTCTTTCAAACGAGTTAAATATGTCGAGAATCTACAATGAAGAGCTGTATGAGAAGATCAAACAAAATTTTGATAACAGGGATGAGCTGGTTAAACTTCTTACAAGTGCATTTAATGATACTTACAATTACCTGAGTGAAAATGATCAGCAACCGTTGGCTCTTCTGGTTGTAGGAGGTGCATGGGTAGAAGGTATGTATCTTACAACACACGTTTCAGAAGCAGCGTACCAGGTAGCAGGAATCTCCAGGGTTTTACTTGAACAGAAGAAATCATTCGAACTGTTTCTTGAGATAACACAACCATATGCCAGCGATCCAAGTGTAAGTGATTTTGTAAAGACTCTTGATTCGGTAAAAAAAGTATATGAAGGAATTGGCACAAGTCTTACTGATCAGAATATTAAGGACCTGACAAAAGTCATTACTGATGTCAGAACCAAAATAGTACAATAATATTATCTTAGATACTGGGCCGCAAAGTAGCTGACTTTGCGGTCTTTTTTTTACTTATTGTTCATATGAGGGAATCTGTTCTTCTGGCGTTAATTCACATTTTTGCCATAGTTTCGACCATAAATCCGGCCGGAATTTCATCAAGGGGCAAGAAGATACTCCGTAGTTATCTGAGGAGATATCTGAATCGTGAACTCGAAGAAGAGTACTATGCCCTTTTCGAGAACAATCTTGAGTTCTATTCAAATGAACTGAAAAGCGTAGATAAGGCGGAACTGTCTGATGATGAGTCGCTGATTTCATTTCAGATAACAAATATCTGCAGACAGATCAAAAAAGGACTTTTCCTCGAAGAAAGGATGATTGTATTTCTTCAGCTCATTGAGTTTGCTTTTGAAGACGGGATGATTTCAGAACAGGAGAAAACTATTATAGATATTGTCTCCCGGACATTCAATATTTCCAAAAAGGAATATGAAAATGCAACGGCCTTTATGATAGGCAGATCATATGATGAAGTATCACCTGACTCAATTTTGATTATTGAAAGTGATAAAATTGAAAGTTCAGGTGCAGGGCTTTATAAAAATTATGATAAGTGGCGACATATAAGATTAAAAGGATTTAAGGGTCATCTGGTTGTTTTGCATATAGAAACTACAGGCACTCTTATTTTCACATACGACGGCCCCCAGGTGTTGTATTTCAAAGGCAGGGATATAATAGCATGCAGACCTTACCTGCTTGAGAGGGGAGTGAATATTAAAGGACAGGGTATCGATCCGATTTACTATTCCAAAATCTTCAAGAAGTTTGTATCCCGTAAATTTCCTGAAAAAATAATTTTTGAAGGACATGATCTTGAATTCCTGTTCAAGAACTCCGAAAACGGGTTGCAGAAGATGAATTTCAGAGTAGAGTCCGGGAATCTTATTGGAATAATGGGTGGAAGCGGGGTTGGTAAAACTACACTGCTGAATCTCCTGCATGGCAAAGTTAAGCCCACTTCCGGGAATATGTATATAAACGGCTATGACATTAACTCTGATTCTGAAGAGTTAAAAGGACTCATCGGTTTTGTACCACAGGATGACATGCTTATTGAGGAACTTACGGTATATCAAAACCTCTACTTCAATGCCCGGCTCTGTTTTGGCGATTATCTCGAAGACCAGTTGAAGGAGACGGTTGAGAAAGTTCTTCACGACCTTGACTTGTATGAAATCAAGGATCTCCAGGTAGGTGGCATGATGAATAAAAAGGTAAGCGGAGGGCAGCGTAAACGTCTGAATATCGGACTCGAACTTATGCGCGAGCCGGTAGTACTCTTTATCGATGAGCCTACATCGGGGTTATCTTCGTTTGATTCTGAAAAGGTTATGAGCCTTTTAAGGAATCAGGCATTACACGGGAAACTGGTCTTTGCAATTATACACCAGCCATCGTCGGATATTATAAAAATGTTCGACCGGCTCTGGATCCTCGATAAAGGAGGATACATGATCTATGACGGTGATCCGGTAGAAGCTCTTGTTTATTTTAAAACTGAGACATCTCAGGCAAATGCAGCGGAAAGCGAGTGTCCTAATTGTGGAAATGTTGAAACAGACAATATACTTCATATTGTTGAGGTTAAGGTAATTGACAATTCCGGCTACCCGGGAAAAGAGAGACAGGTAAGCCCAACAGAATGGAATGAAAAGTACAAGAAGAAAATGATGCCCGTTCTCGGGAACAGACCTTCAAAATCGGCCATTCCACCCAGTAATTTCAGAGTTCCGCGTAAAATCGATCAGGTTAGAACATTTATTTTAAGGAATATAACCCGTAAACTGGCCGATCGTCAGTATATGACAATAAATTTAATAGAAGCACCGCTTCTTGCATTTATTCTTGGCTATATTTCAAAATTCAGTGAAAACGGTGTTTACAGTTTTGCCAGTAACAAAAACTACCCGGTATTCCTTTTCATGGCAGTCATAGTAGCACTGTTTATCGGGCTGACTGTGAGTGCTGAAGAGATCTTCCGTGACAGAAAAATCCTGGAGAGGGAAAAATTTCTCGATCTGAGCAGACTCAGCTATCTACTCTCGAAGATTAACTTCCTCTTCAGTTTATCTGCGATTCAGTCATTATCCTTTGTTCTTGTAGCAAATTCAATTCTGGAAGTGGAAGGAATGCTTCTTCAGCATTGGATAATTCTTTTCTCAACAGCATGTTTCGGGAACATGCTTGGGCTTAATATTTCGGCTGGTATGAGGACTGCAGTAAGTATTTATATTCTCATCCCTCTGATACTGGTGCCACAACTCTTGCTGGGCGGCGCCATGATAAAATACGATGATCTTCATAAATCCATAAGCAAAAAGATATATGTTCCGATAGCCGGTGATATTATGGTAACCCGCTGGGCATATGAGGCATTATGTGTCGAGCAATACAAAAGCAATGCCTTTGAAAAACCGTTTTTCAAATACGATATGGAGATTAGTCAGAATGACTGGTATGCTTCATTTCTTGTTCCTACGCTAAAGGTGAAGGTAAATGAATGTATTTTGGCCGGAAAGGATTCTGTATACAGCGAATATTCTGAATCGAATCTTAAAAAACTAAGACTTCATATAAATGAGCTCTCCGCATTAACAGGGATCTTGCCAGGAGCCTGGCTAAGTGGTCTTAACTATTCCGGCTTCAATGATTATATCGGGGAAGAGACAAAATTTTTTCTTGACAGTACCAGGACGGCATTCAGGGTTAAAAGCAGAATTATTTCAAATAAACGCGACTCGATGGTTAATATAATTGCGGGCCATATGGGAGAAGCGAATTTCATTCAAATGCGGGAAAAGGATTACAATGAAAGTCTTGCCAATTTTGTCCTTAACAGGCTTTCTACCAATAAAATATATGATTCGGAGGAGAGGCTCCTTCAGAAAGCTGATCCAGTATTAATGAAGCCGGGATCGAGATATGGCCGTGCCCATTTTTATTCGCCCTACAAACAGATTGGCAATCTAAAGATCGGGACTCTAGTATTTGATCTGTTTGCAATCTGGTTAATGGTCTTTATTTTATTTGTTACCCTCTACTATAACATTCTTAAACGGTTTATAAGGTTCCTTGAATCGTTAAAACTTCCGATATTAAGAAAGTACGGGAGAGAGTTGCTGCAGTTTTGACCTCATATGCCCTGCATTTTTGGGATGCCCGGGATACCTCATCCCCCGGCCCCTTCTCCTGAAGGAGAAGGGGAGGAAGAACATGATAGTCAAGCTGTTACGCCCATCATCCTCAGAATGAGGAAGGGAATAGTATGATAAAAAAATGTTAGGTCCGTCCTCTTCAGGTGAAGGGGAGGAAGAACATATTAATCAAAATGTTACGTCGATCATCTTCCAGAGAATGGATGGAAGAACAATATAATCAGGCTTTTAGCCCCTCTCCTGCAGGAGAGGGGTTGGGGTGAGGTAGGTAAAAAAAGAATAACAGATCAAATGCATAAAGTATATCCAAAAAAGAGCCTGGGGCAACATTTTCTGAAAGATACATCCATTGCCAGAAGGATTTCTGATTCCCTAACCGGCGAGGGCTACAGCTCTGTCCTTGAAATAGGACCCGGAATGGGTGTACTTACGGGGTTCCTGCTTGAAAGGGGATTTCCTGATTTCAGGGTAATCGAAATAGATAATGAGTCGGTACACTTTCTGCATGCCAATTTTCCAACTCTTAAAACAATTCTTACAGGAGACTTCCTCTCAATGGATTTGGATGCCTATTATCCGGGCAAACTGGCGATTATCGGTAATTTCCCGTATAATATATCGACCCAGATCTATTTTAAGGTATTGAAGCACAGGGATAAAGTAGTTGAAATATCAGGAATGCTTCAAAAAGAGGTCGCGGAGAGGATCTGTGCCGGTCCTGGTTCAAAAACGTATGGAATTCTCAGTGTTTTATTGCAGGCATTTTACAAGGCCGAGTACCTGTTCACGGTATCGGAGCATGTTTTTTCGCCGCCACCGAAAGTAAAATCAGGGGTAATAAGATTAATAAGGAACGATGTGCAGGGACTTGACTGTGATGAAGCATTATTTGTAAGAGTTGTTAAAGCCTCCTTCAACCAGCGTCGTAAGACATTAAGAAACTCTGTAAGGGCTGCCTTCGAGCTTATAAGAGATGACTATCATGAGTTCGGTCTACGGCCGGAACAATTATCGGTTGAACAATTTGTTCAGCTTACAAGATGGATAGATGAGAACAGAGTAAAATCAGAATGAGAAACCTATAGCCTCAACCGGATTCATCCTGGCGGCAGAATATGCCGGGGCATACCCGGCTACAACACCTATAATTCCCGAGATGAATACAGCCAGAAACATGTTTGCCATTGTAAGATGCATATTCAACTCCCACAGGTAGTTAATCACCAGCGTACCCATGAATATCATGAGAACTCCCAGCAATCCACCGATTATAGAGAGCAGAACAGACTCTACAAGAAACTGTTGAAGAATAAAGAATCTTTTTGCACCAAGTGCTTTCTGTATACCAATTATATTGGTTCTTTCCCTGACCGACACAAACATTATATTTGCTATTCCGAATCCTCCGACAAGTATTGAGAATCCTCCGATAACCCAGCCGCCAATATTTATTCCAACAAAGACTGCGTCGAATCCCTGTGAAAGGAGGCTCGCCCTGTTAACCGAAAAATTATTGATTTCATCCGGCTGAAGTCTTCGTGAAGCCCTGAGAATCATTGTTGTTTCATCACTCAGTTCCTGTACCTCCACCCCTGGTTTAGCTTTAATCATCAGCTGCGACTCAATGAACCTGTTGCGCATATTGATAAAGGTACGTCCGAAATTCATCGGGATAAGAGTAAGCTCATCCATCCCGCTGTCGCTTATACCTCCTTTTCCTTCCTTCTTAAAAACACCGATTACAGTAGTTTTGAATCCTGCAATTATAACCTCTTTTCCTACTGGGTCAGTTTTTTCAAACAGGCGTTCGGCCATTACGGCTCCAAGAATTGCTACATTTTTCCCGGAGGAAGCCTCGAATGGAGAAAAGTAGCGTCCATTATCTATTTCGAATGTTCTTACATTTTCGAATTCCATAGTTACAGCTAAAACATTGACATCATTTGCAACATTCTTTTTATACCTGATTTTTTCAGGCTGGAAAACTGCAAAACAAGCGGCATCTGTTTTTGTGGATTTCTTCTGAACAGCCTGATAATCGCGATCAGAAATTGCGGGCCACTTGATTATATCCCACCATGCAAGGTTAGGATCAAACGACCAGGGAAATTTCTGAACATAAATCACGTTATCTCCCAGAGTAGATATACTGTCCTTGATAGATTTTTCCATCCAGTCAAGTACAGTAAATACCGAAATAATTGAGAAAATTCCTATTGTAATCCCGAAGAGTGAGAGAAAAGTCCGTAACTTGTTTACAATAACAGAGTTAACAGCGAAATATACTCCCTCTTTAAATAGTCTGAAAAACATTTTGCCTATATGAAATATTATAAATAGAGGGTCAAATATACGAAAATAGTTTGTAGAGGTTGTAATGCGTAATCCTGAAATATTATTAATTAAATGATTACAAAAATCATATATCATATATTGTATTGATGATAATAAAAAAATATCTATTTTTGAACACCTCTAAAGGGTATCCAAAGTCTATCGTAATTATCATTAAATGAGTGACAAACGAATAAAAAGTGCTCTGATCTCGGTTTTTTATAAGGAGGGATTGGATGAAATTGTAAAAATGCTTTATAAACTAAAGGTAAAGATATATTCCACCGGAGGTACTTACAGTTTTATCAATGAGCTTGGGATTCCTGCTGAAAAAGTCGAGGATCTTACCACCTATCCATCTATCCTGGGAGGAAGAGTTAAGACCCTGCATCCTTCCGTTTTTGGCGGTATTCTGGCCCGGCGTGAAAACAAGGAGGATCTCGAACAACTCGATCAATATAATATTCCTGAAATAGATCTCGTGATAGTTGATCTCTACCCATTTGAATCAACTTTACGATCAACTGATATTGAAGAGGATATAATTGAAAAGATTGATATAGGCGGTATTTCCCTTATCAGGGCCGCTGCAAAAAACTATAATGATGTTCTGATCGTTTCAGGCAGAGAACAATACTCGGATCTGCTTACGCTATTGATCGACAAAAAAGGAGTTACCTCATTATCCGACAGGAGGTTATACGCAGCTGAAGCATTTCTGACCTCCTCACACTATGATACAACCATTTTTAAATACTTTAACAGACAGGCATCAATTCCGGTATTCAGGGAAAGCATAAATACATCCTATCCACTCCGGTACGGTGAAAATCCTCATCAGAAGGGCATATTTTTTGGTGATCCGACACTTCTGTTTGATAAGCTTCATGGAAAAGAACTCTCATACAATAATCTTCTTGACCTGGAAGCCGCTCTGGGTCTGATCGACGAGTTTAATGAGACTACATTTGTAATCATTAAGCATAACAATGCTTGCGGAGTTGCTTCGCGGAAGAATGCCACAGAGGCCTGGAGAGACGCACTTTCATGTGATCCTGTATCGGCTTTCGGGGGTGTAATTGTAACAAATGTTACAATTGATGAAAACACAGCTCATGAGATTGATAAGATCTTTTTTGAAATAGTCATTGCCCCTTCTTTTACTGATGGGGGGTTGGAAATTCTGAAGCAGAAAAAGAACAGGATAATACTGGTGAGAAAAGATTCTGAAAAACGCAAAGATGGATTCCGGTCGTTACTTAACGGGGTACTCTGGCAGGAGAGAGACAACAGCACTGAGTCGGGCACTCAGATGAGACCTGTAACCAAAAGGATACCTGAACCTTCAGAAATAGAGGATCTGGTGTTTGCCAACATTGTTGTGAAACACAGTAAGTCTAATGCGATTGTTCTGGCAAAAAACAAACAATTATATGCCAGCGGAATCGGACAGACCTCACGGGTTGATGCATTAAAACAAGCTATCGAAAAAGCAAAATCGTTCGGCTTCGATTTATCTGGTTCTGTTTTGGCGTCTGATGCTTTTTTCCCTTTTGCCGACAGTGTTGAGATCGCTCATAAAGCAGGGATAAAGGCAATTGTTCAGCCAGGGGGGTCGGTGAAAGATCAGGAATCGATCGATTATTGTTCGGCAAATGGAGTGGCAATGGTTTTAACAGGGGCAAGACACTTTAAACACTGATTATAAATACTTAATTCAAACATATAATGGGCTTATTTTCATTTTTAACGCAGGAAATTGCAATAGATCTTGGAACTGCAAATACAATCATCATTCATAATGATAAAGTAGTTGTCGACGAACCTTCAATCGTTGCAATCGATAAAAATACAGGAAAACTTATAGCTATTGGTGAACAGGCAAGGCAGATGCATGGTAAAACTCATGAAAACATCAAAACAATCAGGCCTTTACGCGATGGTGTTATCGCAGATTTTAATGCTGCTGAACTTATGATAAGGGGTATGATCAAGATGATCAACAAGGGTCCCAGGTTATTTTCCCCTTCATTAAAAATGGTTGTTTGTATTCCCTCAGGCAGTACAGAGGTTGAAATACGTGCTGTACGTGACTCGTCAGAGCATGCCGGCGGACGGGATGTATATATGATTTATGAACCTATGGCAGCCGCAATCGGAATAGGACTCGATGTCGAAGCTCCTGAAGGCTGCATGGTTGTTGATATCGGGGGTGGTACAACAGAGATTGCAGTAATTGCCCTTGGAGGAATAGTGTGTAATAAGTCAATTAGGATTGCTGGCGATGGTTTTACTGCTGATATTCAGGCTTATATGCGTCATCAGCACAATATTAAGATCGGAGAACGTACTGCTGAAGATATAAAAATCGGAGTAGGTGCAGCTCTGCCAGATATTGAAAATCCTCCTGCAGATTTTATTGTAAGAGGTCCGAATATAATGACCGCCCTTCCAATAGAGATACCTATCTCTTACCAGGAGATAGCCTATTGTCTTGACAAGTCGTTGTCGAAAGTTGAAGCCGCATTATTAAGTGTACTTGAGCAGACACCACCCGAACTTTATGCCGATATTGTAAATAAAGGTATTTACCTTGCCGGTGGTGGGGCTTTGCTGAGAGGTCTCGACAAAAGACTTGCCGATAAGATCAATATCAACTTTAATGTTGTTGAAGATCCTTTACATGCTGTTGCACGCGGAACAGGAGTTGCTCTAAAAAATGTAGATAAGTTTCAATTCCTGATGAGATAATAATGCATGGTGAATGAGGAATCTGCTGAATTTTCTGGCCAGGTATAATAACCTGATCATCTTTCTTATACTTGAAGGGTTATCGGTTTATTTTCTTGCATCCAGGAACAGCTATCATAACACTCGTGTAATGTTCGGATTCAGAGGATTGACACTCTCCATTGAGGAGAAGGTAAGTAATACACGTGCTTTCCTGAATTTACGTGAGATTAACAGTGCACTTGCTTCAGAAAATGTTGCACTTAAGAATAGCATTGAACGCCTGGTAAGAAGAGATAATTCAATTTTTATTTCTGTATCAGATTCAATCTTTAAACAGCAGTATATTCACACTTCTGCCGCAGTAATAGATAATTCAATCAACAAGCAAAAGAATTTTTTTACAGTCAACAAAGGCAGGCTGCAGGGAATTAGTGTTGATATGGCTGTCACTTCGGGCGAGGGAGTGGCAGGTGTAATTGTCGGCTGTTCAGATAACTACTCGCAGGCCATGTCAGTTCTTAATCTTGATTTCAGGCTGAGTGCCCGGATTAAATCAAATGGTTATTACGGCTCACTTAACTGGGACGGGGTTAATTACCGTAAAGCAGTTCTGAGTGAGATACCGCAGCATGTGCCTGTTAATGTGGGGGATACTATTGAGACGACAGGGTACTCTGCAATATTCCCTGAAGGATTTATGGTAGGTACCGTAAGCGAATTTGAAAAAAAGGGGGGTGATTTTTATAAAATAACCGTCACCCTGTCTACAGATTTCAAGAAGTTGCATTATGTGGATGTCATTGGAAATATGAAAAAATCTGAACAGCTTGAACTTCAAAACTTATTTCAATGATAAACTCAATCATAAGGTTTGGTTTCATCTTTGTCGTTCTCATCCTGCTTCAGGTATTGTTATTCAATAATATACAGTTCAGCGGCCACGGCAATCCGGTGCGATTTCGCAACGTTTGGGTGGTGAAACAGTGAT
>JANNKF010000317.1:0-10965 GCA_031396165.1 Bacteroidales bacterium
AGGATTCGAAATTGACAGTCACTATAAAAGATAAAGACATAGACCTGATCAGAACAAATGTTAATTACCCACTCTCAAAAGAGAAGCCACGGTATAAACTGATTGAAGATAGTATCTGGTATATAAATATCGACAGGATAGAGATGGACACCATCAATAAACTGTTACCGGCTCTTGAGAAATGTAAAGCTATTATTTGTGATGCTCGGGGATACGTTAATGGGAATCATGATTTTATTACTCATCTCATGAAAACAGATGATACTACAAGTTCCTGGATGCGGATTCCACAGATTGTATATCCTGACCAGGAAAGAATTACAGGATACGCAAAGCACAACTGGATCCCTTTTATGAAAGCAAAGAAACCATACCTGGGAGATAAAAAAGTAGTATATATAATTGATGGAACTGCTATCAGCTATGCAGAAAGCTGCATGGGTTATATTGAAGGTTATAACTTAGCAACAATTGTGGGTCAGCCAACGGCAGGGACGAATGGTAACGTAAATCCGTTCGATTTGCCAGGAGGTTATTCTATTCGCTGGACCGGAATGAAAGTATTGAAGCACAATGGCTCCCAGCATCATGGAATTGGCATACTACCTGATATTTATGTCTCAAAAACAATCAAAGGTATTATGGAAGGCCGTGATGAATTCCTGGAGAAGGCTATAGAAGTTGCACGACAATAATAATATTATTGACACATGAGAGCCGTGTTTAAACGAAATCTCATTAATTTACTTTGTATTATCTTTGTGAAAATATTTCATCATGACAGTTTCAGACTTAAAACTTAAGCTATTTCGGGAGATTGATGCTCTCGAAAAAGAACATATTGATGAGATTTGTGGAGTTCTTATTAACAATATCAATGGGAAAAAAGATCTTTCAGAATGGGAAAAACTATCTGATGATCAAAAGCATGGGATTTTAAATGCTATTGACGAAATTAATACCGGCAAGGGGATTCCTGATAAGGTAGTTCTTAATAAGTTTCGTAAGAAGTATTTTCATGTCTAAGCTGCTTATTTGGTCAACTTTATCTGAAACTGACTTCTCTAAAATTCTTCAATACCTCCAGGATGAACCTGAATTTTTGCAGTCTTAGCAGCGGAAGCAGTGGAAATTGTTATTACATCGGAAACGAATTCCATGGCATTTTGATCGATGCCGGAATTTCAGCATCATCGATCCGCCGGTTTCTGAAGGATATGGATATTTCCATGCAGAGTATTATGGGTGTCCTCGTAACACACAATCATTCAGATCACACCCGTGGACTGGAAGTACTTACAAGGAAAAACAGTATGCCTGTATTCACTACTCATAAAATATGGGAAAGCCTTCTATCCCCTCGAATGAATATATCCAGTGACTGCATACGCGAAATTTCATTGCAGCAAAAATTCAACCTGGCAGGTTTTGATATCGAGGCATTCCCGGTTTGTCACGATGCACCTGAAACGATAGGGTTTCATATTTGCGCCGGAGATAAGAAAATAACTATAGTCACCGATCTGGGACATATTTGCCAGTCAGCTGCTCCATACATAAAAGAAGCCAATTTACTTGTAATTGAGTCAAATTACGATGAGGATATGCTGGTAAATGGCAAGTATCCTTATTTTTTAAAAACCAGGATACAATCAGACCATGGACACCTGGGAAATCATCAAACCTCTGCTTTCCTGGCAGATATTATTAGTGACAAACTCAGTCATATCTGTCTGGCCCATCTTAGTAAGAACAATAATACCCCGGAAAAAGCCCTTCAATCACTACAGCAGACTTTTTCAGAGAGAGGTGTTTCCCAGACCAGTCTGCCGCGAATAATAATTCTAAATCCTTTTTCGCCAACAGAGATGCTGAAGATTTAATTGAAGTAGTTCGAAGCAGATAATAAGTTTCATCGTTAACTTTTGATAAGAAAAATTGTTAAGTATATCAGAGCACTTAACAATCAATGTGATGAGAAAACTAAAACTTCAGGTCCAGATGTCGGTTGATGGATATATTGCAGGACCAAACGGTGAAATGGACTGGATGGTCTGGAACTGGGACAAGGAACTTAATAATTATGTAAAGGAGCTTACAGAACCTGTGGACTGCATAGTTCTCGGACGAAAACTGGCTGAGGGTTTCATCCCGCACTGGGCTGCTGCGGCCAGAAATCCAAATGACCCGGAACATGCTGCCGGTAAAATATTCACATGCACAAATAAAATAGTATTTTCAAAATCGCTCGATAAAACTGCGCCGGTCTTGCTTGAATGGGAAAACACAGTAGTATTAAAAGGCGACCTGGCAAATGAGATCAGCAAACTGAAGAAACAAGATGGCAGAGATATTATCGCTTATGGCGGTGCAACTTTTGTATCCTCTCTAATAAAACAGGGTCTTATCGATGAATATCACCTGCTTATTAACCCTTCTGCCATTGGCAATGGCATGCCAATTTTCAGAGAGATGACCGACAGAAAAGATCTGACATTGGTAAGATCCTCCTCATTCGATTGCGGGATAGTTGTTCTTAACTACATCTTAAAACCTGCGAAAAGTTAATATTCCCGTAAGTAATCCACCTTCGTTCATCTTTGCATAAAAAAGTCAGACATAATACTGGACCCTTTTTGATGATTAATTCTTCTTCCGGTTTGAACAATAGGATTACTGCATAGTTATATGCCTACGCATTTAGTTCAAAAACGAATATACTGGCTATGAATTACATTGTTTTAAATATCGCTTTGGTATTTATCTGGATTGCAGTTCTTTCAGGAGCATATCAACGTCTGATAATAATGCCTAAATGGTTCGCCGATCCTCCTGCATCTTTTGAATTGATAAGAAAGCAAAACAGGAAAGTCCGAATCTTCTGGATACCTCTTTCATCCCTGTATGTCATTTTTGTTGTTGCATCACTTATATTTAACTGGCGCCATTCTGAGGTCCGTTTATATCTGATATCGGCTATCGCATGTTTCCTGATTACAGGCATACTCAGCGGATCATATTTTATAAGAGAGGTTATCTCTTTTTCACAGATTCCGATAGATGCACCCGCAACAACCGGACTTATTAACAGGGTGAAATTCTGGCTTCGCTGGACAACATTAAGAGATGTTCTTCAGTTTATTGCTGCCATTCTTGTAACAGCAGCTTATCTGAAATTTGAAATCTGATTAAGGGATTTATCCAAAGTACCAACTTCTTTTTTTGCAGTCTTACCCGAATTTCTATATTTACACAAAAAAATAATGGGTAGACTTTCAAAATCCGGCCATTTAGAAGGATTTACTGTGATGATAAAATCAGCATCTATGATTTTCATATTATTGTTTACGTTATTGAATTCCGGGAACAGTTTCCAATCATCAGGCAGTTCGGAAATTAAGTCCTTTCCCGGTGCTGAGGGCTGGGGTTCCATTACTCAGGGTGGCAGGTATGGAAAGGTAATAAAAGTCACCAACCTTAATTCCTCAGGTCCGGGGAGTCTGGCTGAAGCCTGCTCGGCTGCAGGACCGAGAATAGTCATTTTTGAAGTGTGCGGCGTAATCCGTGGTGATATTTTTATCACTCAGCCATTTATTACTATTGCCGGACAGAGCGCTCCCGGAGCAGGAATAACTCTGGAAGGGAAACTCGGGACTTATGATTTTGGTGTCCATGATATAATCGTGAGACATTTGAGGATCCGAAAACCCCGTGAGTCGGGTAGCGGGGGAGATGCACTCCAGATGGGTGGACTCGGTACCAATAAGCAAGGCACATTTAATATAATTCTCGACCATCTCTCTGTAAGCTGGGGCAATGATGAGGTTATTGATCTCTATAACGCTCATCATATTACAGTTCAGTGGTGTACGGTGGAAGAATCCGATAATAAAGGCCATGAAAAGGGAGAACATAACTATGGAATGATATCTGCAGCTGAGAACAGCGGGGCTGTCTCGATACATCATAATCTGTGGGCACACCACTCACGCAGGGTTCCCTGCATGGCACCTTACAGGGAAAATGCCGCTGATGATTTTTGTAATAATCTCATTTATAATTGCCGTGGCGGTTATACCGACGATGGTCATGGAAACAACGTTAAAAGTCCTGTGAATCTTTACAGGAATTATTACAGGAGGGGTCCTCAGACATTAGACAGGATCTATCCCTTTGCTCTTTCTCCTTCCATGAAATATTATGTAAAAGACAATTATTTTGAGGACTGGGGGTACCAGGACCATCCGAAATACTGGAAATATCCAAACCAGCCTGACGGTGTTCCTGTTTGGATTCAGGTCAATAATAACGGTATGGAGCTCACCGAACGGGCTTATGCACCACCGGTCACCACAGTCGATGCAAAGGAAGTGTTTGATCTTATTCTCTCAGCAGCCGGTTGCTGGCCACGCGACAGGGTGACAAAGAGAACTGTTGAAGAAGTAAAAAGCAAAACCGGTTCATGGGGCCGGAATGCTCCTGAGAAGTTGTCTGATGAATGGTTCATGAATGGGTTGTCAGGCACTGCTGCTCCTGCCGATTCTGATGCTGACGGAATGCCTGATGAATGGGAAAAGTCTCACGGTCTCAATCCCGGATCCCCCGGCGATGCAACTAAGGTTGTTTCAAAAGGCACCTTTCCTGGTAATCGTCATGAAGGTTATACCTTTATAGAATTCTATTTAAATGAACTGGCAGATAACCTCATACCAAAATGACAAAGTTAAATTCAACTATAACATGTCCGGAGTGCGGATTTCAAACGGAGGAGTCGATGCCGGTCGATTCATGTCAGTTTTTCTATGAATGTACACACTGCGGAAAGATACTGAAACCCAATGCCGGTGATTGTTGTGTCTTCTGTTCCTACGGTTCCGTAAAATGTCCTCCTGTTCAGGAAACAGGTCATTGTGAATGCTGACTTGCATAAATCGTTAATATTCAGCGATGTAAAAACCGTTTTCTTTACAAAACTTAATGAAAGGATCAGAAACCACACGATTTCAATATGTCTTTATAACCCCTGCCAATGGGAATGGAGACTCCGTTAACATCAACGATATCGGCTGTGTACGATTCAATCTTGCCAAGTGATATTATATAAGAACGATGAATCCTTTTGAACAGACCCGAAGGCAGGAGGGCCTCGATCTCATTTGTACTCATTTTTGAGATATACTCTTTTTTCGTTGTAACTATCCTTACATATTCCTGTCTGCTTTCTATAAAATTGCCACTAAGACACCAAGACACTAAGTTTCACAAAGAATTTATTATTAAGTACTTACTCTTGGTGCACCCGATAGCTATAGGGATTTGTGCCTTTGTGCCTTGGTGGCAAAGATTTAATACTTTGCAGGGTGATCATAGTTTTATTGTTAATGTTTTCTCAGTAATTACAATTTTGTAAGAAAACAGCCAGAACGAATATTTAATATCTTTGAGAGATTTACTTTCAATAAATGCTGACAACTGTGTGGTTTTGGAACATAAAAAATGATTATCGGAGTGAGACAAATCTGCTCCCGGTTCTTCGCTCCCTTTAGGGTAAGGGGCAAACGAAGAACCGGAATGAAGCAGATCTCAGCGAAGTCAAAATCAGTATTTATGTATGTCTACCCATATTTATAATGTAAATTATTAATAATCTTAAAAACAATTCAAAAAGTAAAATGAGAAAAGTAATAAAATTTGGTGAAGAGGTGGAAGGATATACTATTCCCGTTTTAAATGAAAGGGAGATACGAGCTGCTTCAGGAATATTGTTCGTCGTAATGTTCTTTTCCTTAATACTCATAATGTTTAAAGGGAATTTCTTAATAATAAAGTATAATATAACCATATTTCTTGCGGATCTGCTCATCCGTGTTTTTATTAGTCCAAGGTTCGCCCCCTCTCTGATAATCGGCCGTTTGATTGTCAGGAATCAGGTGCCTGAGTATGTTGGTGCCCCTCAAAAAATGTTTGCCTGGAAAATTGGGATTCTGTTGGCTGGAACAATGTTCATTCTTATGGTGATTGTAAATTCATATAGTCCCATAACCGGCATTATCTGCCTGATCTGCCTGGCATTCCTGTTTTTTGAATCAGCATTCGGGATCTGTCTGGGATGCAAGTTTTATCCTTTTTTCTATAAGGACAAGATTCAGCACTGTCCGGGAGAAGTATGTGATGTGAAATCAAAACAGGAGATCCAGAAAACTTCGGGAGCCCAGTTATTTATTATTATCGGACTTATCGTATTCATTTTTCTTACTGCCTTTCTGTTCAATGATCAATTTAGTAAAAAACCGCACAACCTGTTTAAAACCAATACAACTAGTAGTCCGTCATGAGTGTTCCGGTAATTGATATTACTGATCTTTCAAAATCTTATGGAAAGGCAAGAGGAATAGATAATATTAACCTGCGGATAACAGAAGGAGAGATCTTCGGTTTTATAGGTCCCAACGGAGCCGGCAAATCGACAACTATAAGGATCTTGATGAACCTGATATTTCCAACAGGTGGAAGCGCAAGGATCATGGGAATGGATGTTATCCGGGAAACAAAGAAAATAAAGAGTCTGGTGGGTTATATCCCTTCAGATGCCAATGCATATTCTTCAATGGATGTTCACGAGTTCCTCAGCTATTGTATAGGTTTTTACAGGGTTGAAAAAGGGGAGAAGAGAATTTCTGAACTCAGCGGATTATTCGATCTGGATCTGAGCCGAAAAATCGCTGACCTATCAATGGGTAATAAAAAGAAAGTATCCATAGTTCAGAGCCTGCTTCACAGTCCGAAACTCCTGATACTTGACGAACCGACCACAGGGCTCGACCCTCTCATGCAATCAGTATTTTTTGATCTTCTGCGTTCTGAGAACCGGAAGGGTATGACAATCTTTTTTTCATCTCATATACTTGGGGAGGTTCAGATGCTTTGCAAAAGAGTGGCAATCATTAAAGAGGGAAAGATCATTCAGACGGAGGATATTGAAACCCTGAGAAAGAAACAATTAAAGAAAGTACAGATAGAGTTTGAGGATTTGATTGATAAAACAAACTTCAGGATCGCCGGAATTGAAAATGTTTTAACGGGACCCGGCAACAGACTTTCATTCATGTATTCCGGAAACATCAATGAGCTGATTGGTTTGTTATCGGGGAACAGTATTGGCAACCTAATGATTGAAGAGCCGTCCCTTGATGAGATTTTCATGCACTATTATAAATTATAAGACATAAAAGGGATGAACAGGAACCTTTTTTTGAAAGAGATGAGAAGAAATCTACCCGCTTTAATCATCTGGATGATCGTAATAACCCTACTGATATCAGTTACCATGTCGGTTTACCGTACATTCATGGATAACCAGTCAAAAATCGCGGGCATGATGAGTATTATCCCAAAAGGTGCACTTCAGTTCAAGGGGATCTCAAGTTATAATGACCTGCTTTCTGTCCTTGGCTTTTATGCTGCCAACAATGTTATTTATATGATGTTGCTCGGGAGTATTTTTTCAATTGTACTCTCTTCAAATATCCTTCTAAGGGAAGAATACAACAAAACTGCTGAGTATCTGTTGACACGCCCCCTTACACGCAGTGAGATCTTCCTGAGCAAAACCGGAGTTCTCTTTCTATATATCTTTTTGTTAAACCTGGTTACCGGTATTGCAGGATTTATCTGTCTGGAAATTGTTAAAACAGGACCTTACAGTTTTAAATCGTTTCTGATCCTTTCGTTTTACACACTGCTGCTGAATTTCTTATTCGGCGCGATCGGTCTCTTTTTGTCAGTCCTTATTAAAAGGGCAAAACCCATAACCACTTTCAGCATTGGACTGGTGCTGATCTTTTATTTCATTTATAATCTTTCGAAGATCACTCAAGGCGCTTCAAAACTGGGATATCTGAGTCCGTTTAAATTTGTTAATACTGAGGCGGCAAATCCTGCTTATCACCTTGATTTCGGGAATCTTTTATATTTTGCAGGCATCACTCTTCTGCTTACAGGGCTCTCTTATCGTTTTTATAACAGAAAGGATATTTATACCTGAATTTCCGGGATGACTGCTATACAAAAGTGATATACAAGATGAGTATTAGAACATCAGACATAGGTAATCTCCGGCTTGCATCCCAGCAATTAACCGTGACAAAAATAAAGAGTGCACAGGACATGGTTGCATGGTTTGGGGCAATTCAGGGTCAGGAGTATGCTCTGACAAAGTGGAGTCTTGGATTACGGTTATCACACTTCACTGATCCTGAAATAGAGAAAGAACTCACTGATGGTCGAATTCTAAGGACACATTTACTGAGGCCAACCTGGCATTTTGTTTCCTCAGCCGACATCCATTGGATACTTAAACTAACTGCCCCGCGTGTAAAAGCGGTTAATGACTACATGTATCGCAATCTTAAGCTTGATAAAGCTGTTTTCAATAAATGCAGTAATATTCTTGAAAAAATTCTGGAGGGTGGCAACCAGCTTACCCGGATTGAAATAAATAATGAATTCAGGAAAAACAGGATCGAAGCAACAGGACATCGATTAAGTTATATTATGATGAACAGCGAACTAGATGGGATGATCTGCAGCGGGGGAAGGAGAGGAAATCAGTTTACTTATGCATTACTGGAAGAAAGAGCAAACACTGCTGACAGGTTTGACAAAGATGAAGCCCTGGCTGAACTGGCAAAACGATATTTTATTAGCAGGGGACCCTCTACAATAAGGGACTTTGCTACCTGGTCGGGCCTTACCGTTGCCGATTGCAAAAAAGGAGCAGAGTCGGTAACATCATTTCTGAGAAGGGAAATTATCAATGGCGATGAATATTATCTGTCAAACGACGTTTCTGCAAAAAACAACAGATCTGATGATATCTATCTTTTACCCGTTTATGATGAGTTCATAATGGGTTACCGGAACCGGGAAGCAATTTTTGAATATAAAAACAGCCTGAAGTACACAGCAGCGATTCAATTTAATTCAATGGTTGTAAATGATGGTCAGGTGATAGGTACTTGGCGAAGGACACCTGAAAAAAGCAGTATAAAAATTGAATTTGACTTTTTCGAAAAACTGAACAATTCACAGGAAAATGGCGTTAATACTGCAGTCAGGCGAATTGAAAAATACTCAGGTATGGCAGTGCTCTACATGGTAAAAAAAATATAGATGAGAATTTGTTATGATCAGGAGCATTGCAAGGTAAATTTGACTTCGGTTCCTTTACCACTCTCACTCGTTAAACAGATTGTGCCACCATGTTTTTCAACAAATTCTTTACAAAGAACCAGGCCTAACCCTGTTCCTTTTTCTCCCTCTAAATCTCTTGTAGTCTGATGATTTGCGATGGTGAACAGTTTCTTTATTCTGTCTGGTTCTATACCAATTCCATTATCAGAGACAGAGAAGGTGGCAATTCCGGAATTTTCTGCAGCATTAATAGTTATTGTTCCATCATTATTTGTGAACTTTATAGAATTTGATACGAGATTTCTGATTATAACCTGAAACATATCAGAATCAGCTAACACAAATAATTCGCTGGGAATATTATTAATAATTGTGATATTTCTTGTATGAGCAAGCGGGTTCAAAAGTTTTAGGATGTCGTTGCAGATGTGCGAAGGGTTAATCTTAATAAGTTCGAATGAAATTCTTCCCGATTGGACTCTTCCCCATTTGAACAAGTCATCAAGTAATGCGAATGCTTCATTAGTGGATTTATGAATTTCATTTGCGAAAAATTCAATCTTCTTTATATCGTTTTTACAAATATTATCCAAAAGCAATTCTGTATATCCAAGAATAACAGTAAAAGGACTTTTCATATCGTGCGCTAGAATTGATATAAAAAGGTTCTTGTCGTTATTGAACTGAAGCAATTGCTGAAGTTCATTATGTGCAAGCATTAACTCCTCAACCCGTTTCTTTTTCTCTTCGTCAGCAATGACAAGTTCTGCTTCGCGTTTTGCTTTTTCCTGAAGAGCTATAACCAACTCTGCTGCACGTTTTTCTTTATCCTCGTATGCACGAACCAATTCCGCTACCCTATTTTGCTTCTCTACATTGGCAATCACCAGTTCATCAGCACGTTTTTGCTTCTCTTCGTTGGCAATAACCAATTCTGCAACACGTTTAGCTTTCTCTTCGTCAGCAATGATTAACTCATCTATCCTTCTGGCTTTTACTTCGTTGGCAATTACCAGCTCTGCTACCCGTTTTGCTTTTTCTTCGTTGGCAAATACCAGTTCAGCTGAACGGTCTTGTTTCTCCCGATTGGCAATTACCAATTCATATGCACGTCTTTGTTTCTCTTTGTCTGCAATAGCTAACTCTTCCAGTTCTTTTTTTATATCCATATCATAACCCCCTCAGGTTGACTTCCGCTTAAAATAAAGACAATCAGTATCTGGTAAAGATACTATTTATTAGATGGCGTTATAAAATTTTTATAAACCTTCCAATTTCCCACTCGCTTCATGGTTTATGGGGTAAAAGTTAAATAAAAAAAGGCGGCACAAATCGCTGCATTTCAATATTATTTGAAGGCTCTCCTTGTGGAAGAAGAGTTATATGCTTGTACCGCCTTAGATTCAAATATACAATATTTTATTAACCCGGTAATTATTTTTATCCCGGATCTTCCTTTTTTCTTATGACTCTCCTGGTATTAACTGTTTTGTAACTAATCAGTACTTAAAGTGAGCTAAAGTTTGGAGTGCCTAAAGTTAAAAAATCAGGTGATATTAACAATTTTCCCGTTGAAGTCAACATTTTTTGTTTTGGTTGAGAGTTGTTTTGTGAAAATGAACACATATGAACAATTATTATTTTAATGTTTGATAAATAGGCGATTACGTTCTTTGATATATTGGATTTCAGGATTAGTTTCGTAGTACAGAATATGGAACCATCCGATAAAATAATCATTGAAGATCTGAAGCGCATCATTTTGATGCAGGC
>JANNKF010000360.1:0-5464 GCA_031396165.1 Bacteroidales bacterium
GGGCTAATCTGGTAACCTATATATCTGAGAATTATAAAATATAGGCTGACAAGGGATATTGCAATACCTAAATCTTTAAATTGTCGCACTAAAGTGGTCAAGTCAGGAAATATTGGTAGAATGTTAATAGGGTATTATTAAAAGGTGCGGATTTTCATCCGCACCCACTTACCAAAGAACCGTAAACATAAAAGTATTGACTGATATTTTTTATTCTTTCCCCGCAGCATCGATTTTTGCCTTGATATCCAGGTACTTCTGAGTAAGGTTTTGATCTTTTGTCTTAAGTCTGTAATAGAGCTCCTGCAACCTGCTCATGGTATCGACATCATCAGGTTTCAGCTGATTGGCTTTTTCCATAAACGGAAGTGCCTTTGCATAAACTGTGTTTAACTCATCAACCGCTTCATTATATTTCTTCACATCATTTATTTCATTGGCTTTCAGATTCATGTCTGCTGCCTTGTTTATATAAGCTATGCCCAAAGCATACTGTGTGTCATAAAAATCAGATTTTATTTCTGACGATTTGGAAAGCTCTGAAATGGCATCATCATAATTGTTTTGGTTAAGAAAAATTATGCCGGAAGCGAGGAAAAGACTAAAATTATCCGGGTCATTCTCTTTCGCTATCTTAATATATTTCAAGGCTTCTTCGTTTTTATTGCTTTTAATATAGAGATCTATTAATTGAAGATATATGTCTTTATCGTTTGGAAACTGGGTTGTCAGATTTTTCAGGATAGACTCTGCCTTCAGTGTGTCACCAATCTCCAAATAACAGGTTTGCATGTCAAAATATGGTCTGACACCGAGATACTTCATCTCAGCACATTTTTCAAAATAACTTATTGCATCATTAAACTTTTTTGCGTTAACCGCCGCAAGTCCGGCATTATAGTACATCCCCGTATCTGTCGGACCCACATACCTGTCTCCTTCTGTAATTTTAATCTGAGATTCAAACGATTTTAATGCCCCTTCAAAATCCCCGGCTTCAAACCTTGACCCCCCCTGTGTGAATAAATTAACAGCAAGAGAGTTGTATATCAGGTTTGTTATGATTTTCTTTTTTATAGTGCCTTTAGAATCCAGCTCTATTGCTTTTTCATAGGAAGCATATGCTTCTTCAAGCGGATCAGAATATAAACTTTTGAACAATGCATTTTCAGATTCGAAGACAGCCTGACAAAGTTTACCTTTAGCAAAATATGTATTAAACCAGCTCATTGAACTTTCATTGACTAATGCCAGGTCAATTGCTTCTTTTGCTTTATCAAGCATCCCCTGATCAATATAACTCAAAGCGCTGGTAACCTTTCCCTTCTGCGACATTACCATCAGTGGGATGCTAATGATCAATAAAAACAGAGTTAGTTTTTTCATGATTCAAATTTTTAGATTTTAATTCCTGTAATTATTTACTTCAATTTTACCAGATCAACAACCCTGGTACCGGTATCAAATAGAGGTTTCGACGCCTCCCTGGCATTTATCAGAACAAATTTATAACAAAGTGTAAATTCCATATTTTTATCTTTCCATTCAGGAATATCGATTTCGCCGAGCCTGCTGGTAACACGTATACATTCGGACTTAAGCAGCTGTAATTCATTCACTTCTGTATTAACAGTATTGTTTATGTTTTGTCCCGGAGCCGGTTTATAGCCCGCAATTACCATTTCAGGAAGAAAAGGAGCCTTGATACCGGTTTTTTCTGTAAAAGCATTGCATTCCTTAATAATTCCACCTTTATCCAGTTTTACCACAACATATATTCTCCCTGTATCGGATGCAATTTTTGCCCCCGACGGATAAGCTGTATTACTCATTAAAAACTTCAATATCTTATGTTCAGACGCGCTTGAAAAAAGAGGCCCCGGTTCACTAAGGCTGAAGTTAACAGGCAGGATATGGTACACTTTTACCGGATTACCGCCCTGATACCCTGGATCGAATTCCCTTATCCGGCCAATTACTCTCAGCGCTTCTGCATCAAGTAATGGATGAACCCCTTTCAATATTACAGGCTCTTCAGCATCACCGTTTTTATTTACAATGAAGCGGACGAAAACCCTGCCTTCAATTTTTTCAGCCGCAGCAGCCTCCGGATATCTGGTATTTCTTTTAATAAAATCAGATAGAGCAGCCTCTCCCCATGTATATTTGGGCATTATCTCAGCAGTTTCATATACATCATCTTCACTTATTTTCCCTGGTAGTTCAAAAAACAGACTCACAGTTGACGTAAAGGGATCCCTTGCTTTCTGATTTTTTGCAGGTTCCCATTTTGGAGATGCTTTTATTGCTTTTAGAACCAGATCTCCAAGTAACGGATCCGGTTTTCCGGATAAAGTGACCTTTTTTATTGAACCATCTGATTCTACTGTATAATCAGCAGTAATATGACCACTGATTCCTTTGGCAATAGCCTCGGAGGGATAGTTGATCTTACCTCTTAACCAGTCCTTAAATGAACCGTATGGGTTTCCCTGGAATGTCGGATAATCATCCGCAGTTTGCCTGATATAAGGAACTTTGATCCCCGATCCGGTCGTTTTCTTTTTTGTACTAATTTCAATAACCCCATTTTTCCCTTGTTCACCATATTTTCTCTGGCCGGCGTTTCCCGGAATTACCGACATATTCTCTATCTGTACAACATTAATGTCTCTCAGCACATCAGCCTGTGGTTTGTCAGAAATAACTCCGTCAATAACAATAAGAGCATTCTGAAGAGATCCCGGAATCCGGATTCCGGTATAATCAGGATTTTTTATCAGTTTCACAATCATTTCATCAGCGAAGTCCGCTTTAATTGTCTGACTTTTAAATCCAATGCACGAGAATATTAGGGATGCATCTGAGGGTATATTTGAGATAGAAAATCTTCCGTCAATACCCGTAAAGACCATGGAAGAATTGCCAGGAGTTCCTGTATTCATAGCACAGGCTTTTTCTATCGGGGTACCTGCTTCAGTCAGCACGGTCCCTCTGACTTCTTTTTGAATTATTTCATTTTCAGCTGCGATAGTGACAGTGTCCGGGACCTTAGGTATATAGTGGTACTCAGGTGTTGCAAATGCATATGCCACAAATATAGCAAGGGGAAGAAGCAGAAGATTCTTCAGTACCGCAATTTTACCAGATGGCTTTTTGTTTATCATTATAATACGGTTTTTTATTAAACTGTCGAAATTATGAGCCAGTGAAATGTGTTTCAGACCACTCTGAAAATTAAGAAGCCGGTACTGGTACTCCTTTATACCTTTGTCTTTTAAAGAAACATTGTCTGCGAGATATTCATGGTTTAAAATAACTGACCTTTTCATAAACCAGATAACCGGATTAAACCATTGAATTGAAATAATAAGCTCAATGAGTAGAAGGTCAAATGTGTGTCCCTGTCTGATGTGAGCAAATTCATGATCAAGAATATCCGCATAATTCTCACTGTCATACACTTCTGCGGGTATTACAGCAAAGGGGAAGAATGAAAACGGGGGGACATTATCATCAGAAACAACAACTTTTGGAAACTGACTTACTTTAACTTTTCCCTTCTTAATTATACAAAAAGTCCTTACCAGGCTTATTATTACTCTTGATAAAAAAAGCCCCGTTAAAATATAGTAAATCAGTACAATCAATCCGGAATAATCGAAGGAGTTTTCAACAGACATTGAAGTTACTCCAGCCATTCCATCCGGAAGAAAAGCATTTGTTGTCTGTAATTGCTGCACCTCAGGAGCTGAAATATTAAGAGCAACAGGTATTTTAAAAGCCGGAAAAACAGCCGGCAGAAGCAGGATCATAATAAGCAGAATCCTGTTTCTCAGATAGAATGTATCTCTGGAGAAAAATAAGAGATAACAGAGGTAAAGCAGGGTTGTCGCAGCCGATACCTTCAGGAGGTAAATTAACAGACTATCCATCTTTTCCCCCTTTCTCTATTATTTCTATGAGCTTTTTTAAGTCATCGGCACTTAACTTATTCTCATCGACAAAAAATGAAACAACATTTTTGTACGACGATCCGAAGTAATCCTTTACGACATCTTTCATAAATATTTTTCTGTACTCCTCTTTCTTTATAAGGGGATAATACTCATGGTTTTTGCCGTAGGCTTTATGATCAACATAACCTTTCACTTCCAGTCCTCTGATTACTGTTGAAAACGTTGTATAAAGAGGTTTAGGGTCAGGATGCTGGTCAATCAGCTCTTTAATGAATCCTTTTCTGGCCTTCCAGAGGACCTTCATCGCTTCCTCCTCTTTCCTCGTAAGTTTTTTCATTTGAATAACTGTTTATTCAAAGATATAACTGTATTTTTAAATACACAACTATATTTTTAATTATTTTACTGAAAAGTACGTTGAAAGAAATAAAACTGACAGAATTGAGAAAGCTGTTTACATCTTATTCCTGAGTGACAACCTCCGTAATGGTTTATTGATTTTGATGGTTGTGAAAACAACCACTAATGTCATGATTCCTCCGAAAACCACCGAAGGTACCACTCCCATCAATTTGGCTGTAACACCCGATTCGAATGCTCCCAGTTCGTTTGATGAACCAATAAATATGCTGTTTACTGAAGCCACACGTCCACGCATATGGTCGGGTGTAAAAAGTTGTAGTATTGTTCCCCTTATAACTACACTTATACTGTCGAAAGCACCGCTGAGAACAAGTAATAGACCCGATAATATAAAACTTTTGGAAAGGGCAAATGCTATCATACTGAGCCCGAAGCCGGTAACAGCTATGAAAAGTAGTCTCCCTGATTTTTTTGTCGGTGGCCGGAACATCAGAATAAATGCCATAAGCGTTGCACCAATCGCCGGACAGGCTCTAAGCAGCCCCAGGCCCTGCGGCCCTACAAGCAAAATATCAGATGCAAAGACAGGAAGCAGTGCAACCGCCCCTCCGAATAATACAGCAAACATATCGAGCGTAAAGGCACCCAGCAGCTCGGGTGTTTTGAAGACGAAGTCTATCCCGCTCCTGATCCTTGAAAATACTCCTTCAGTAGTCTCTACAACCTGGTGAATTCCGGTTTTTACAAACATTATCATGAAAAAAGCCATACTATACAAACCCAGAACCAATGAGTAGGCTGTTATTATTCCCCAGAATCCATATACCAGACCACCGATTGCCGGTCCTAAGACTGCTGCGAGCTGCCAGTTGGCGCTGTTCCATGTTGCGGCATTGGCATAGAGATTCCTTGGTACAAGCTGCCCCATTAATGCAACCTGTGCCGGTTGCAATATTCCTCTTGCCAATCCGGTTAAAAATATTGTTATAAAAACGGGAAATATGCCGAACTTCTCAGAGAAGTATTCAGCATTGGAACTGTAGATCAGCAATATTACCGATCCCACTATAAGTATCAGAGTTGTGTAGTTAACAATCTTGCGACGGTTCCATAAATCTATATAGTGTCCTGCAAAAAGTGAT
>JANNKF010000186.1:0-34358 GCA_031396165.1 Bacteroidales bacterium
GCTGTATTTAAGTTCAAATCGAGGTTTCAGGCAATCAGTTGAGACCTTGATTCGATATTCCTTCCTAAATGAGATATCCTCATGCAGCTTCAGGGAAAATTTCAAGTCTTTACAAAAATATTGTAACTCTTGCTTCACTAAGTTGTTATTATATGTATCAGAAAATTCAGATTAACAAACCAAATCAACCTATTGACATGAAATCTGCCAGTCTCAAAAGAACATTACTGATCCTGATATTATTCCTTTTAGCAATAAACTCATATTCACAGGATATCGTAAGAAAATCGTATCAGACTAAATTCACAACAACGTCACCGGTCATGGACGGACTGGTGAATGATGAATGCTGGAATCAGGTTGAGTGGGGTGGTGAATTCACACAGACACAACCGAATGAGAATACAGCGCCTAGTCAGGAGACTAAATTTAAGATCCTCTATGATGATAATAATCTCTATGTATTCATACGTGCAAATGACACAGAAGCTGATAAGATAAGCAGGATAATGACCAGAAGAGATAATTTTACCGGTGATATGGTTGAGATAAATATCGACAGCTATTTCGATAAGCAGACAGCGTTTTCGTTCTCGGCTATGGCATCCGGGGCAAAAGGTGACGAAGCAATTACCCAGAACGGGAATAACTGGGACGACAGCTGGAACCCGATCTGGTATCTTGAAACTTCGATTGATGATAAAGGCTGGGGTGCTGAGATGAAGATTCCGCTTAGTCAGCTGCGTTTCGGAAAAAAAGAGGAACATGTTTGGGGAATTCAGGTTATGCGCCATCTGTTTCGGCTTGAGGAACGCTCTCACTGGCAATATATTCCAAAAGGATCACCCGGGATTGTCCATTTGTATGGGGAATTGCAGGGAATTAAAAAAATCAGTCCTAAGCTCCCGGTTGAATTACTTCCCTATGCTGTGGGCAGGATTGAGCGCTTTAAAAAGGAAGAGGGTAATCCTTTTCTTGATGGCAGTTCATCAGCACTCTCAGGAGGTTTGGACGGAAAGATAGGGCTCACAAACGATTTCACACTTGATTTTACTATCAATCCTGATTTCGGACAGGTTGAAGCTGATCCTTCGGAAGTCAACCTTACTGCTTTCGAAACATTTTTTTCGGAAAGGCGCCCGTTCTTTATAGAAGGAAAGAGTATTTATCAGTTTGAACCGAACCAAACGATAGTTATTCATAATATGTATTCTGATAACCTGTTTTACTCAAGAAGAATCGGAAGATACCCTCACTACTATCCTGCAACATCTGAAAATGAGTATGTTGAAATGCCGGAAGCATCAACAATACTGGGAGCACTCAAGGTTTCAGGAAAAACAAAGAAGGGACTGTCGATAGGGATACTTGAAAGTATAACAGCTGATGAAAAAGCACTGATCGACAATGAGGGAGTACGACGTAAAGAGAGTGTAGAACCTCTTACCAATTATTTTGTCGGACGTGTACAGCAGGATTTTAACAAAGGTGAAACAGTCCTCGGTGCAATATTTACCTCCGTGAACAGGAGTATAAAAAACCCTGCCCTCGACTATCTCCATACTTCAGCATATACTGCAGGTATCGATTTTAAGCACAACTGGAAAGAAAGGACCTGGTACGTGGCAGGGAATGCTGAATACAGTAATGTAAACGGCAAAGAAGGAGCTATAATAAACACGCAGAGATCATCGGCCAGATACTATCAGCGACCAGATGCAAATTATTTATCAGTTGACTCTTCGATAACATCTCTTTCCGGATATGGAGCAACTGTTAAACTCGGAAAATCCAGCAAAAAGAGAATTCAGTTTGAAACCAGTGCAACAGTCAGGTCACCAGGACTGGAATTCAATGATATTGGATACATGAGATCTTCTGATATAATTCATCATGGAACGTGGGTAGCTTATTACATCCGCAATCCATTCGCAATCTTCAATAACTTCTATCTGAATACGAATTACTGGATGTACTGGAATTTCTCGGGAAGCCTGTTATCGACACATACCAATGTCAACTTTAATTCCCAGTTTAAAAACCGATGGAGAATTAATGGCAATTTTAACCGGCAGAGTGAGAGTATATCTACATCACTGCTCCGCGGTGGTCCATCTTTTGTGCTGCCTGGTAATCAGGGATTTAATATTAATTTAAGTACCGACAGATCAAAGAAAATTTCTGTATTCATAGGAAATTATCATGGCTCAGCTGATGTAAAGAGTGCAAAGTATCACTCCTATTGGGGTGGGATCTTTTTGAGACCGGTTAATTCTGCATCCTTATCCATTGAGCCGGAGTACAGTATCCAGAGAGATAACCTTCAATATGTTAGAACTGCAGGTACTGTAAGCGATCCGGTCTATCTCTTCGGTGAACTTGAACAGAAGACCTTAAGTCTCACTTTCAGGTTAAATTATACATTAAACCCGGAACTTAGTTTTGAATATTATGGTCAACCATTTATCTCAGCCGGAAAGTACGGCAATTTCAAGCGAATAACAGATGGTTCAGCAGACCGGTTCTCAAACAGGTTTCACGCCTTTTCAGATAACGAGATTAGTTTTAATTCGGGTGATAATAGCTATAACATAGATCTTACAGGCGATGGAACTGCAGATCATACATTAGGAAATCCTGACTTTAATTTCCGGCAGTTCAGGTCCAATATGGTAATAAGATGGGAATACTCACCCGGATCAACTGTTTATCTGGTCTGGTCACAGGGGAGGACCAGTTCTGCTTCAAACGGCAGATTTTCTTATGGAGATGATATGAAAGATTTATTTCATGAGGTGCCAAATAATGTATTCCTCATTAAATTTTCATACTGGTTTTCTCTATAGTTGACTAAGAGCTTTAAAAACCTGAAACATCAGAATGATTCAGGTCTTTCTGAAAAGTGAAAATCGACAAATGCATCAGATAATAAGATTTTTGTTTTCCTGAGTTAGCTTTTTCTGTTTAAAGATAAGGCGATATCCTTTTTCCAGATAAACCATAATAAGGGTAAATAGTGCAAACACACCAAGATAAGATGTAACCATATTAAGATTAACTGCCCTTCCCCTTCTGAAATCACCACCATTACGTCTGTCAATACCTCTTAATCCTCCGGGCAACTCTCCTCTCTCAGAAAAACTTCTCTCTCTTCCTTCCCGTGTTACCCTTGAGGTGTCGTTTCCAGGTCTTGCACGACTGAATTCCCTGTCCCCTCTTCCTTCAAAATCACCAAACCCTCTTCCTCCCCTGCCACGGTTAAACTGCTGGCTGGAGTCATATTTAAATATCATTACACTTCTTTCCCAGTAGTTTAGTTTGCCGAAGGAAATATAGCCGGTAACCAGAATAACCAATACAAATAGTGTAATACAAATCTTCTTAATCATGTTTCTGTTTTTTAAAATTTAACCTTTGAAGAACCCATTTCCAATGAAGGCCGAGGTGAATGCCAAATAATGCAAGAACAAGTAAAGATGAACTTGTATGCATTATCCTCCAGAAACCATGTGAATCGCCAAAATCGATCCATGAAAAATCAATAGTTCTTGATATTGCCATACCGCTTATTGTAATCAGGGTAAGTCCGGCAAGCAGAAGAATATCAAGGATATAATTCACCCTGGCTTTACCCGGGATCCCAGAAAAAAACCTGATTGTCAGTTTTCTGATCCAGCCCCAGTTAATGAACTTATGGAGAAAGAAAAACAAGACGATTATCAATCCGGCCCACTCATGAAAAGTGAGCCCGTAGAATGACCTTGGGTCCATCAGCAACAGAAAAACTATTGCCAGTAAAATGTTAAGGATAAGCTTGAAAATGTTCATGGTAACGTCTGAATTTAATCAAAGTAATGACAATCTAATAGTTTATATATTAGTACTTTACATAAAGCAAATCCGTATACAATTTTGCTGTTGTTTTTCTATAAGACAAACAATATAGACGAAATATTCCCCTGAAATAAATTTTGTGGTATAATAAACAGAAAACCCTTAACAACCAAGCCCGCCCGAACGGCTGATCCTCATCTCAAGGATATTAACATTTCTATCGTTCAGTTGGGCGGGGTCACTAAGGGTTACACAAAGGTCACAGAGATCTAAAAACCTATTTATTAGCTTTGTGTGCAATGAGACTCTTTAGTGTATTTATCAGAGCTGTATAAACAGGGTTGGCTTTGAGTTTAAAAAAATATTCTAAACCCACTCAAAACTGGCAGGTAAAATTTATGTGACAGCAGTTAAATAGTTTGATTAAATTACCAGTTTGACAACAACAAAACCACCAATAATCGACATTGCGAATCCCAGTGCTATTATGTTGAAATACTTTTCGATAAAGATTTTTATCGGTAGTCCGTATCTGAATAGAACGAATGTAATTATAAAAAATCTGGCGCCCCTGCTGATAAGTGATGCCAACAGGAAAAGCAGCAGGTTCATATCAAAGACACCAGCTGTTACTGTGAATATTTTATAGGGTACGGGAGTAAATCCTGCTGTAAAAATAATCCAGAAGTCCCATTGTGCATACATTACCTTTATGCGTTCAAAAAGATCGATTGAGAACCCCGGAATATTATTGAAAAAAAGGTTGGCAAACCAGGTAAACTCCCCACCTCCGTTAACCCAGGCATAGTGCCCGGCAAGGTAACCAAAGAATGCACCGGAAACTGATCCTACTGTGGCATAGAATGCATATCTGAAAGCTTTCTGCCTGAAACCCAGCACGAGCGCAATGAGCAAAATATCAGCCGGAACCGGGAAAAAAATCGCTTCAATTAATGCGAAAGTAAAGAGAGCTATTGAAGCATAAGCAGTGGTGGCCCATTCAAGGACCCATTTATATAATCGTTTCATACAGAACGTTCGATAATTAAACTAAAACTGCTTTTATAAACAGTAAACACGCCACAAAGTTATCTGAACGAGGACACTTTTTCCGTTAAAAGGATACATTTAACCTTTTTTTAACATGAAGTTAAACGCAACAATGTCTTAATGGTGCAATGCCTGCATGGCTCAAAGGTACAATGGTACAACGCTTTAATGGCTTATTTTAAAATACGTATGGGCCAGAAGAGCCGGTTCCTGTAGATCCTGTAGAAAGGATTGCTCACGCTTCCAAATGATGCCATAAATGAGGCAATTTCCGGAATTGATGATCCTGCGAAATCCAATATTGTTCCTTTGACTGAATTCCTTTTAATGATTTCATTTATTGCAAAGTAACCAGCCCGTAAATCCCTGCTCTCCTTTGATGTAGCGGTAAAAAGTATTGTTATGGATCCCTTGACCTGAACAAGAAATACCCCGTAAATAAGTCTCTTACGGGATGCCCTTACACCATAGATTTTTCCTTTATTATTACTTAAACAATAATGCATTAAATGTTTGAGCCGATCATAATCACGAAGTTTAATACTCTTTAATAATTTGCCTTTGTTCTCTGTAAAAAGAGAAATAAGCTCTTCCGGCGAAACATTGTCGTTCAAATCAATTTTTTTCTTAATCGCGATATTGATATTTCGTCGGCAATCTGAAGTAAATCCATTCCATATTTTTTCATATGGAGGGGAAATATCCAGTTCAAAATTTGATCTTTCAGTTTCCTTAAATCCGTCAAATGTCGCTTTCTGGCTAATACACAGATCAATAAGCCTATAGAAATCGGGCAGGTAATTCAGAAATTCGGTAATAGTCTGTGAGGCAGGTTTATCAGGTGAAAAAGCACCAAGTTGCTGAAGGAATATAGGGGTTGCAATATATCGAATTCCAAATCGTGTCTTGGATGGTATGGGAAATACCGAATCATAATCATCATCAACCAGTGCTTCCCAGCCTGGCGACATTATATCCAGATACCATGAGAAGGCATAGGGTTTGACTCCGGGAGAGTTTCTAATGCAGTTATCCCACTGCTCCCTGTCGATCTCATGATTCTTTAAGTAACCTATCATGGCTTCTGATTTTTAAGCATCATTTCAAAAACGTCTCTCCATGGTTGCCACTTTTCATTTTCCAGGAGTGAGGTATTGTGCCATATACTTACAAACAGTCCACCTGCCTTTCTTGTTGCAGCAATTAACTCTGATATCAACCTGCCTGAGGCAACTGAATCAAGGTTTTTATACTGGTAGAGTGTGGCATCCATAACCTGAAACGGAATAATCTTAAGAGGGGTCTGCTTATCGCCAGCCATGTCATAATAATAATAAGGACGCGCAATCCCTGCCCTGAAACCGGGTTCATCGGGATATCCCATTGAGTAATCCTCGCTTATTCCTGCTTCTATTAACTCGAGATAGCATTTTGGTGAAAGCATTCTGATATAGTGATATCTTCCGGCTATGATATCCTTTTTTAAAATTGTCCTCAACCTTAGAGCCTCCTCTTTAAGCAAAGGTGAATTTGCAGCTGCATAATATGAAGGATGCAGGCCACCTTTAAATCTTGAAGAAAGATCCAGCATCAGGTCCCTGTATTCCTGGTTTTTCCACGAGGGATTCTTATCATACTTTGAGTAATCTCCTACAGGAAAAAAGAATATTGCCTGCGTACCGTGATTCTCTATCTTTCCTGTTATATATTCAAACACCTCAAATGGATCCTTTTCACCTTTTGCCACAGTCTTTAATCTGTCTGAAACACTTCGCGAACCCTTTATATCATTTATCAGTCCGCCCAATGATCTGAGCAGACTTTTGCCCAGATATGCAAAAGGCTGGTCAGTGTCAACAGTCAGCAGAGCCCTATACTCATTCCGTTTGAAGACCAGAGTCTGACACTTCTTTAGGAAAACTTTTGACATTTCCCTGACCCAGTAATCTATTATTGGCTTCTGAAGAAATCCATTCCTGAAAGCCAGAGATTGTGATGCAGGGAATCTTCCATGTACATCAGGCTTATAATCAAGATATTCCTCGTACCTGGTTACCAGATAAAATGAAGCTGCGAAGATGTCAAATGGCAGGTCTGAATCAGAATTAGTCTGAAAAAATACAGGTAATCCCTTCCACTCCGTTATTGTTATTTCTTTCACAGTAATACCGGTTTCAAAAAGAACTGGATCAGGAGATATTTTTAATGATCCTGCTATATTCTCATCTGAATAATTTATTACCGGGTGCTTGCCAAGTTTTCGTTTATCTGTAATGACATCCCATGCTAATCCGAGTATATCGCCAAGGATAATACCTGCGATATACCTCAGACGGGGTACATTTTCTGATGAATAGATTTTTACAGGTTTGGAATCCATAAATACAAATTTATGTAATTACTTGTTAATTAACAGTATTATTAATAAGATATTACTTAAAATCTAACATTTCGGATTGCGGATTTTTAATTGCGGATTTATGAAGAAATGCAGAGAAAAATAATCCGAAATCCTATATCCGAAATCCAAAATCCTATCCAACAGGGACCATCTCCGTTTCAAAGCAACACCATGTCAATAATTTGATTATCTTTGCACCCAAATTAACAAGGTGATTTCCAGCAGCGGTTTCCAGTATCATTCCGGTTTAGTAAATGAGTTCATTTCGTCGGGGATTAAAAAAGTGTCGCTCACGAAACCACATCACAAAAAAAATTAATGATAAAATTTGAAGAATTGGGATTTACGCCCGGTATACTGAAGGCTATTCAGGAACTGGGTTTTGAACAGCCTATGCCGGTACAGGAAAAAGTAATACCGCTTATGCTAAGTGAAGGGGGCGATATTATTGCCCTGGCTCAAACGGGGACAGGAAAAACGGCAGCATTCGGATTGCCTCTTGTACAGATGACCGACACAGAATCTATAGCGACTCAGTCACTTATTCTATGCCCAACCCGTGAGCTTTGTATGCAGATAACAGGCGATCTTACTGATTATGCCCGCTATACAGGAAAACTAAGAATACTTGCAGTTTATGGAGGGGCAAGTATCGACAACCAGATCAGGGAACTTAAAAAAGGTGTTCATATAATTGTTGCAACGCCGGGAAGACTTATTGATCTTATCGGAAGAAGAGCTGCAAAATTAAATGCAGTAACCACGGTTATACTTGATGAAGCTGACGAGATGCTCAATATGGGTTTTCTCGACAGCATAAATGAAATACTTGAAGAGGTACCTGCAGGTAGAAGGACGCTTCTTTTTTCGGCAACCATGTCGAACGAGATCTCAGGAATTGCCAGAAGGTATATGGAGAATCCAAAGGAGATAACTATCGGTACAAAAAACGCATCAGCTGAAAATGTAACACATGGTTATTACCTTGTAAATGCAAGAGATAAATACAAAGTACTGAAACGCATAGCAGACTCAGAACCTGATATTTACGGAATCGTTTTTTGCCGGACCAGAAAAGAGACTCAGGAAATTGCTTCCAAACTTATTGATGACGGCTATAATGCAGATGCTCTTCATGGAGACTTGTCCCAGGTGCAGCGCGATACCGTTATGCAGAAATTCAGGGTAAGAAATATCCAGTTGCTGGTTGCAACAGATGTGGCGGCACGTGGCCTCGATGTTGATGATCTCACCCACGTAATTAATTATAATCTTCCCGACGACAATGAAATATACACACACCGTAGCGGTCGAACCGGCAGAGCAGGAAAGAAAGGAATATCAATTTCTTTACTTCATGTGAGGGATCAACACAATCTCAAGCAGATCGAAAGATTAGTCAAGAGACCTTTTAAAGCAATTCAGATCCCGACAGGAAGTGAAATATGCGGTAAGCAATTATTTCACTGGATAAAGAAACTGGAAACTGTTGTAACCGAACACCAGGAAATTGAAAAATTCCTGCCCGAAATTACAGAGAAGCTCTCAGGGCTTGACAGGGAAGAACTTTTGAGGAGGGTTGTGTCGCTGCAGTTTGGTAAATTTCTCGATGATTACAGATCGGGCGAAGAGATCTTCTCTCCTATCGACAGGGGAGGTGATGACAACTTCCGGAGCTCAGACCGCAAAGGTGGCCGAAGAGAATATACCGGGAACTTCAAAAGACTTTTCATTAATCTGGGAAAAACAGACGGCTTCTTCCCGGAACAACTTATTGAACTGGTAAACAAGAACACAACCAAGAAGGTTCCACTCGGAAAAATCGACCTGCTCAAGACCTTCTCATTCTTTGAGGTAGAAGCAGAATTTGCAGATTATCTTATCGAAGCTCTGAATAACTCCAAGTTTAACGACAGAAGGGTTGCTGTTGAGATAGCCCAGGAGAAAACCGAAGGTGGCCGGGAAAGGGACCGTTCGGAAAAACGTCCTGCTAAATGGTCTGACAGAAAACCTGAAAAAAGAGGAAACGACAGAGGCGATACACGGAATAAAGATTATAAAAAGGATAAAAAGTACGGCAAAAAGGATAAAAAAAAGTATAGCAGATAGCACTTCTAAAACGAAATCCATTAACCGCAAAGGACGCTAAGGAAAAGCAAAGAACGCAAAAGGATTAAAAACGATAGTCTCTCTGCGAACTTTGCTAAAGCTTTGCGCGCTTTGCGGTTATTTTTTTACCATTAGTGCAACTTATCCGGCTCTTTTATTTTTATTGCAAGAAGGAACATCGAAATAAGGGCAATTGTCCCACCGAAACCGAAAGCTACTGTTCCTCCATACCCCGGGAATATCTTATCAAAATAGCTGTATAGGAATCCGAAGATAAGACTTGCCGGCAATGCCCCCAGTCCGATTGAAAAATTGAAAAGACCAAAGGCGGTCCCCCTGTTTTCCTCACTTACCAGATCGGCAACAAAAGCCTTCTGTGCACCCTCGGTAAAAGCATAGAACAGTGCATATACTGCAAACAAAACAAATGTTGCCACTACCTGAAGGTTCGGTGGTAAAAACACCAGCAAAGCAAAGGAGAGATAGACAAATGCATAGATTGCCCATCCGATATTAATTACTGTTTTTCTGCCGATCCGGTCCGACAAAGAGCCAAGAGGAGTTGAACATATAACCCTGATTATGTGAAAGAAAGCCCAAATAAGAGGCAGAAACAGAATATTGATAACATTCACCTGGGCAGCTTCATCACCAAAATTTGAGATCATCTCCCGTAGTGGTGTTATTTTATTAACAATAACAACCACTGACCCGCTTTTCTGAATCGCCTCCTGAACCCTGAATAACAGGAATGCATCAGATGAATTGCCAAGAGTGAAAAGGATCATGACGAGCAGATAATTTCTGAAGTTCCTGTCAAAGCTTTTTAATGAAAAACTGAATGGCTTACTATTTCCTTCTTTTGGAGCTGTTTCTCTTACAAAAACCAGCAGAATCAGAATGGAAAGTATCCCGGGTATGATAGCCAGCATGAATGTCCATCTGAGTGCATTGGTTGAATCTTTAAATCCGAATCCTGCAAAAAGCACCAAAAGAATCAATATGGCCGTAAGAGGACCCAACACAGCCCCTGCACTATCCATTGCCCGGTGAAACCCGTACGACCTGCCACGGATGCTATCATCAACCGAAGAAGCAATAAGTGCATCCCTCGGTGCTGTCCTTATACCTTTGCCTACCCTGTCGAACATCCTGATCAGGATAATCTGCCATGCTGAGGTAACCAGCCCGGTAAAGGGCCTGACAAGTGAAGATATTGCATATCCTATAACAACCAGCAGTTTTCTCCTGCCAATTTTGTCGGATACTATACCGCTTACAAGTTTAAGCATTGAAGCTGTAGTCTCGGCAATTCCTTCAATCACTCCTAACAGTATTGCTCCGGAACCGAGCGCTGCAATATAAACAGGGACAAGGGGATATATCATTTCTGATGCCAGATCGGTAAAGAGACTGACTAATCCCAGCATTATAACTACACGAGGGATCTGTTTACCCGGTTTTCGCCCCACATTAACCATTTAATCAGGCTTTTGAGAGTTATCTGCTCAAATAATCACTGAAGAGTACCTGAAGATATGCTTTCCCGTTCTTCTCTGCATACTCTGGTGCCTTACCCTCATTAATAATATGAGTTTTAAGCTTATGATCATAGACATAATCCGATGAATCTGTAATAAAACCAAAACCTTCATTATAAACATAGAATGCAAAAGAGTTTGATTTTTCCGACAAAAGATCCTTAGCAAATGGGAATGTGCATTTTATTTTCATCTGATTCAGAAGGGTTAAAGGTATATCAACCTGTCCGCCAACCTTACTGATTATGGCGCCGGTACTTTCCAGTGCACCTCCAATCCATAACATCGGGATCTTAAAAAGCTCCCGGGCATATATTGGCTGGTCTTCTGAAACCCTTCCGCAATGATCAGCAACAAGAATAACAAGCGTATTATCCCACCATTCTGTGGTTTTAGCCCATTCAAGAAATTCCCCCAGGGCTTTATCAGCATAAAAAACAGAGTTCTTGTACCTGGTCATATTATCATCTCCCTGGAATACCGGTTCCATAGGGACATCAAATGGTTCATGGCTTGATAATGTAAGTACAACATTGAGAAATGGTTCCTTAACACTCTTCATTGAATCCTTCAGTACATTGAACAAAACATGATCATGAACACCCCATTTCGAGTTATAATCGCGTGGATCAAAATTTTCTTTTGTGATTATTGTATTAAAACCGGAACCAATAACGTAGGATTTGAAATTGGCAAAATTGATCTCACCGCCATACCAGAAGGAACTTCTGTACCCATTCTCGTTTAGTAACTTAACAAGGCTCGGGAGTGACTGACTCTTTTTGGGTTCCTTAATTATCGACTGTGCCGGTTGTGCCGGATAACCGCCAAGTATTGCAGGCATCGCCTTATCTGTGCGTGTGCCGGATGCATAGAATTCAGAGAAAAGAAGTCCTTCTTTCACGTACCTGTTAAAATTCGGAGTTACCAGCGAATCTCCGCCCAGTGGACCTATAACATAACCACTGAAACTCTCCATCACGAGCATAAGAACATTAGGACGGGTGTTATTCAGAGCCATCCTAGTCTGACCACCTTTAACTGTGAGTGAATCAACTATCAAAACTGCTTCGTCATTATCACCAAACAGATAAGGGTTCTTAACAGGCTTAGATGAGAAGGCTGATGTTCCCACATTCCAGACTGCGTTAACAGACGCATGATTAAGGAACATTTTATTACTGAAATAGACCGACCCCGCATTTATGGGAGCAACTCCAAAACCGCCGCGAATAGGAATTATGAGAGCACCCCAGAGGACTAATAATGTGACGATCCCGACGGGCCAGTACCTCATTCTCTCCAGCCCACCGAACAGCCTGTCTATGTGCCTCTTATATAAGAATATAAAAAACGATACTATTAAGATAATCCCTGAAATACCGAGGATGATCTCCGGAGTGCTTGTGGAGGCCATGGCCTCACCGGGTGTTTTAAGATAAAGCATTGGAGTATAATCCATTCGGAAACCCCAGAAGGTGTAAAGATTTGAATCAATAACTATGATTACTGATGAAAAACCGATTAACAGGTATGAATACCACCGCAAGAAAATTTTATACCAGTCTCCATTAAAATACAGAGAGGGGATAGCTGCCAGGACAGGTATAAGAAGATAATATCCAACAGTCGAAATATCGAGCTGTGAGCCGTGCTGAAATGTGCCCAGAATTCCGCCAAATGCTTCCCTGGCCGTAGTGTTAAACTGAACGGAAAGAAATAAAACCCTGGCAAATACAAAATACCCAAACCAGAAAAGTGCCAATGAGCCGAAACCGATTAGTCTTTTTTGCATATTATACCATATTCATTTGATCGGGTGTTACAATTCGAGTGCTTCTGTAAAACATTATCAGTGAAATAGTTATTATAATCATTCCGGTAATTGTGATCCATTCGGGCTTCTCATCGGGTACAAGAAGCCAGCTCAGTATTGCACCTACAACAGGAATAATAAATTTCCACAAATTAAGTTCAGACACCTTTACTCCGGGTCTCTGAAGAAGTTTAAACCACAAAGAAAAAGCAGCCGCTGCCATAAAGCTGAGCCACAACAGAATAAGCCAATATTCAAGAGGAAAAGAAAAGCGAGGTGCCCCTTCAACCGGAATCGATAACAGATAAAGTATCACTCCACCTGAAAAGATTGAAGCTGAGCTGAGTACAAGTGGATTCAGACCGTTGCTCTTCAGCGAGACAACGACGTTGCTTGTCGCCGTACCAATATTAGCTATAAGGATCATCAATACCCCCAATAATTCGATAGCTGTACCAAACTTGAAGGCCTGTCTGCCTGCACTGATTAAAATGACACCTGAAATACCAAAAATTATTGTCAGAGTTTTCTTCCTGGTAAGCTTGTCGCCTTTATGCATTATTGCCGCAACAACTGCTGTTACAAGTGGCTGGGATCCAACGATTACAGCACCCAGGGCTCCCGGAACCAGAGCAAGACCCTGATAGAAAAGTGCATAATTTACCAGCATCTGCAAAAATGTAACCCATGCAACCACTTTCCAATGTTCGCGAAGCATTTTCAGGTAAATTTTAGGTTTTACTGTAAACGGAAGGATCATGAGTCCGGCAATAATGAATCTCAGTCCTGCAAACCTGAAAGGCGTGTCGTATTGTAATCCGAGTTTTATACCTGCATAGGCTGTAGACCAGAGCAAACAGGCAATTATTGCCCAGAAAATTGTGTTCCGTTTGGAGTTCAAATCAGCGTTGTTTGGTGTGGCAAATATCAGAATACTTTTTTATTTTTCCAGCATGTTCCACACCGGTGGCTCAGTTCCCATAAGGTACCTTACAAAAAAATCGCGTCTCTTTCTGCTTCCGTAAACTCCTCCGTTACTTATGTGTTTTGCTCCCGGAACAAACACATATTCAAAGTCCTTGTTTGCTTTTATTAAAGCATTTACAAGCTGCTCGGTTGATGCAGGATCTACATTGTTATCCATCTCACCGTTAATCAGCAGAAGCCTGCCCTTTAACCTCCAGGCATTATCTACATTAGAAGATAAGGCATACTCCTCTCCCACTGGCCATCCCATCCACTGTTCGTTCCACCACATCTTATCCATTCTGTTATCATGGCAGCCGCAAGCTGCAACAGCAACCTTATAAAATTCGGGGTGAAACAAAACAGCACCGGCTGCATTTTGTCCGCCTGCCGATCCGCCATAGATACCAACCCTGTCAATATCCATAAACGGATACTTTGCAGCTGCAGCCTTTATCCATGGAATCCTGTCGGGAAAACCAGCATCCTTCAGGTTCTTCCAGCAGACATCATGAAATGCTTTTGAGCGGTTAGATGTTCCCATTCCATCTATCTGTACTACAATGAATCCAAGCTCTGCAAGCTGATGCATCTCACCAAAAAACGGCCTGAAACTTTTAGGTACAAAACTGCTGTGCGGACCAGCATAAATATATTCGATTACAGGGTATTTTTTTGTAGGATCAAACTTAACAGGTTTTATGATAATACCCCAGATATCCGTTGCACCATCTCTCCCCTTTGCTACGAACACCTCAGGAAATCGTATACCCGTCTCAAGCAGTTTCGTTACATCTGCCTTCTCCAGGTCCATTACTTTTGTCCCGCTGGAAGCATTCCGGAGAACAGTTACCGGAGGGGAATCCACCCTCGACCACGTATCTACAAAGAGTTTCCTGTCGGGAGAAAAGGTAGCTTCATGAGTTCCTTCACCCTCCGTTAGTCTGATTAGTCCGGATCCGTCAAAATTTATCCTGTAATAATTAATGAAATACGGGTCGCCTGGTTCATTCCCACTTGCCTGAAAAATTATCTGACGATTCTTTTCATCCACAAAGTTCACATCTCTTATAACCCATTCCCCTTTGGTTATCTGATTTTTAACGGTCCCTGCTTCGGAATCATATAAATAAAGATGGTACCATCCATCCCGCTCTGAAGCCCAGATTATTTCATTGGTTTCGTCGATATTATGCCTGTAGTTCTTACCGCTGTAATCAATGAAAGTAGGAGAAGTTTCATTGATAATAACTTTATCGGCACCTGTCTGTGCATCAATCTTAATTACCTGATACAGCTGGTGCCCTCTTTTATTATATTCGAAGGTAAACCACTTATTATCCTTACTCCATTGTATATTATTGACTGTGTACTGATTCGGGATAATTTCATCATTGACCTTTATGTGAGTTTTCGTTTCAATATCAAAAAGCTGAGGGTATTTCTGGGGAACAGCGTCACCGGGTTTCTGATATTCATATGAATAATGTTTGGGCTGCAACTGATCCTCAGGGGATGATTCAATGTAATAGATCATGTGCTTTTCAGCAGGTTTAACCCGGTACGAAATCAGCTTCTTTGAATCGTCCGACCACTTAAAATACGAAGAATAATAATTTCCCAATCCTCCATCATTGCTTAACTGATACTCTTTTTTATCACTGTTCAATCTGATATATACATTATGGTTTCGTATAAATGCACTCCATTTTTTATCAGGTGAGGGCACATCGCTATTCGCCAGCTCATCTCTGAATCCCCAGTCCCATGTACTCTGTCGGCCTCTCTCTGTTACCCTGTCTCTTCTTACAATCCTGTAATCCTTCAGGTTACAGATCCAGTTATAATTATCGTATACAAAAGCAAAACTTCCGAACTTTTCTGAAAAAAGAATATTCATTATCGGCAGCTTACCAGGAGTAGCTTTCAGCCCTGTTGCTGTCTCAAAAGCCTCAGCAAATTTTTTCTGATCAAAAGCCCTCTTTTTTGTTAGCGTATTAGAATTAACCAGCATATAATCTGTTCCTTCCGGTGTGGCTATTTCATAGAAAAAACTACCAGTATTGCCTATCCATGACGGTCTGACACTGTTGTAGAAAACCTTATCAGCAACAGCTCTGCTTAGTGCATCAGCTCTTCTATAATCGTCTGCTGTAATCTGGGAGAATAATTGCAGAGTGAAAAGAGATATAGTAATAATCAGGCAGAGTAATCGAGTTTTCCTTTTCATAAAATTGATTTTTCTTATGTGAGCAACGCATAAATGTAGCAGAAAATGAAAACATTTTTAACACGAAGAGTGCATATTATTTAATAGTTTTGTCTGTTATTCAACATGTTGTTTATGACTGTTGCGGAATATATTGCTGATCAGCTGTTTGCATTAGGTGTAAGATATGTCTTCGGCATCCCGGGCGGACCATCCATTCCTTATATGGAAGCTTTTAAAAATGCAGGTATTGAGTTCATCCTTACTTCAAATGAATCGGCTGCAGGCATAATGGCTGATGTAACATACAGATTTACAGGAGTTCCCGGAATCTGTCATGCCACATTCGGACCGGGTGCAACAAATATTTCTACAGGTATTGGTGGTGCGTTGCTCGACCGGTCCTCTGTTATTGTTTTCACATCAGAGATGCCGGATAATATGATAAACAGGACAACTCAGATGAATATCAGCCATCAGAAGCTGTTTGAACCCCTGACACTTGCAAGTTTCAGATTGAGCCCCGGTAATGCGGTTGAGGTAATGGAATCAGCCATTAAGATTTGTCAGGGTACATATCCGGGTCCAGTCCATATCGGACTCCCAACAGATATATCAGACAAAGAAATTATTGACTCAAAAAGCACCGGAATACTTACAGAGAAGGAATATTATCACAATGATATTCAGAAAATTATATCACTTCTTGAGAAATCGAGGCGCCCGTTATTGGCTATCGGTCTTACCGCAGCCAGATCGCGAATAGAGAACCTGCTTACGGATTTCCTCTCTGTATACAGTATTCCTGTTGTTATCACCCCAATGGCAAAAGGAATCATATCTGACGACCATAAATGTTATGCAGGTGTTCTGTTTCATTCATTAAGTGACTACCTGGAAGATATCTATGAAAAGACAGATCTGATAATTGGTATAGGCTACGACCCAATTGAGTTTAATTATGAATCGTGGATGCCTGATGTGCCACTTATACACTTTGACACAAGGGAAACAGATATGCCATCTGAAGCTTCTGTATTACAATATGTTGGTCCACCGGATGAGTGGTTTATGATACTTAAAAACCTCATTTCAGGTTCATTGATATTTGATGAACATCTGATAAGAGGAATACGCGAGGAGATGCTTTCTGTTTTTGAAGGGTTTACAAACCATTTTGGTCCTGCAGCAGCCTTGAAGGTTATGCAGGATGAGCTGCCGGCAACTACCATTCTAACATCTGATGTAGGGTCGCATCTTCATGTTTTAGGTCAGTTCTGGCAGACAAATGGAACCGGAAAAGTTATCATGACAAATGGATGGTCAGGAATGGGATTTGGGATTCCTGCTGCCTTGGCTGCACAGCTCAATGATCAACAGGGAACCATAGTTTGTATTACCGGAGATGGCGGTTTCCTTATGATGGCAGGAGAGATAATAACAGCCAGGAGATATAATCTGCCTGTTATAATTGTCGTTTTCTCCGACGGGGAACTAAATCTCATTAAAGTAAAACAATCCTGGAAAGATCTGCCACCGTATGGTACAATTCTTTACCAGGGCGATCTTTTCGGGACAGATACATTCCTGGGTATAAAAGTGCTGAAAGCCGATTCAGTTGAGAGTATGAGAATAGCAGTTATTGAAGCCTTGTCTGTAAACGAACCTGTGATAATCAATGCAATAATAGATCCCGAAGACTATAAGTGGCTCATTGTAAAAAGATAGGGAGAGGTGGAGGAAAGGTGAAGGGGAGATTGAGGAACAAAGTGACGAAGAGCCGTTATTACTGAAGCGATGTCGTGGCTCGGCGAAGTCTGTGACTTCTTCGGAAAAAATATCGTTATAAAGCATAAGCGAAGTTGCAAACTTCGCTTAGCCTGAATCTGAATACTTCGCTTAGCCTGAATCTTGGATAGCTGTGGCTCGGCGAAGTCTGCGACTTCGTCGTGATTCAAAAAATCTTCAGCTTACAGTATATTGAAAGCGAATTCTGGAGACTTCGCTTAGCATTAAAAAACTTCGCTTAGCAGCATAAAGACATGAGATATTATATATAGTACTTAAAATCTTCTTTAAGTACCGAATAGATACAACTGTCCTTAATGATTCCGTTTTTTATGACATTTCGCCGGAGGCTTGCTTCCAGAATGAAACCTGCGTTTTCAAGTGCTTTGCACGATCCCTGATTATCGGAAAATGGCTCGGCAAATACCCTTACAATATCAAACTCTTTGAATGCGTAGGATGTGGCTGCTTTGATTGACCTCGTGGCAATTCCACGACCCCAGTATTCTTCCGCCAGAAAATAACCGATTTCAACGTTTTTCCTGTAAATATCGCATTTCGCTACTATGCCTATACTTCCGGCAAGTTGCTTATTAATAGTTACAGCAAAAGATCTGGGTGGATGGTTTTCTGGTAAAACGACATTCAGCCAGTCTATGGCATCTTTCAGTGAATAAGGATTCGGAAAACCATCCCGGAGATTGTCTGCAACCTTTTTATTATTGGCAATTATGGCCAACTGTTCAGCATCATTAATTGACCATGGCCTCAGAATAATGCCTTCAAAAGAAATTTCCATTAAAAAATTAATTTCTACTTCTCTTTTTTAGGTTTTGCAACCTTTTCTGCTTTTTCGGCTTTAACCTCTTTCTTAATAGCTTTTGGTGCTTTTGGAGCTGCTGCTGTCTTTTCTTTCACAACTTTTGTCTCAGTGACTTCCGCTACCGCAACTACTTCCTTCTTCTCCTTAATGACCTTCTTTTCTTTTGCCTCTTTCTCTGCCGTTACTTTTACCGGTTTAACTTCAGGTTTATAAGACTTTTTGCGTAAACGTCTGACTCCAAAAGTACCAAGTATTATCTTTCCTCTTCTTGATTTTTTATCACCTTTTCCCATATCAGTTGAATTGTTTTAATTTGTTGAATCCTTATTGAAGGATTGGAAGCAAAGTTAACAAATTTCTTTATTTTTATTGAATTATTTTAAGTAAGCAAAAACAAACAGAGCCATGGCATATTGTGAATATATAAAAACGATTTCGGGTGAACAGCTGGCCCTTCATAAAGAGTATCATGATAATCACTATGGATTTCCTATTGACAATGATAATGAACTTTTTGAGAGACTCATGTTCGAAATAAACCAGGCCGGACTGAACTGGATCCTGATACTTAAAAAACAACACAATTTCCGTAAGGCTTTTGAAAACTTCGACATCGGAAAAGTTGCGGCTTACGGCGACATTGAGGTTGGGCGCCTCATGAATGATCAGGGAATAATCAGAAACAGACTGAAAATCAATGCAGCTATTGAGAATGCAAAAACCATTATCAGACTTAAAAAGGAATACGGCTCATTCAGAAACTGGCTGGATATAAACTCAGAACAAACCGGTTCTCTCGAAAAATGGACAAAGCTTTTCAAAAAAACATTTAAATTCACAGGGGGCGAAATAGTAAATGAGTTTTTGATGAGTACTGGGTACTTGCCGGGAGCACATAGTCCTGATTGTTATGTATATGGGAGAATAGAAGAAATAAGAAGAAATAAGAAGAAATAGATTGAAATATTCAGAAAATAAGCAAATAGAAAACAAGAAAAAATGAGAAGAAAAGAAAGAGCAATTACTGATGTTCATTTAATTGAAGAAATTATAAAAGGCTCGGATGTTTGCAGAATAGCAATGGCTGATAACAATGTCCCATATATCGTTACTATGAATTTTGGATATTCTGGAGGAGAAAGCCGTTGTTTCTATTTTCATTGCGCCAATGAAGGGAAAAAACTTGAAATGATAAGAAAAAACAGCTTTGTCTGCTTTGAAATGGATACTGATCATAGAGTTTATTCAGGAGAGAAGGGATGCGACTGGGGAATGAATTACAGCAGTTTGGTTGGATATGGAAACATTTCAATTGTAACCGATATTGAGATGAAAATAACGGGACTGGACTGCATAATGAAACAATATGGAGGGGAGAAAAAATTCACTTACGACGAAAAAGTACTTACACGTACAACCATTCTGAGGCTCGATATTACAGAGATGACCGGAAAAAAGTGTTAACTTGCAACCAGTTAAAAACTACTGATTTATGCAAACTTTAAACGATCTACGTCTGGCAGTTCTGATAGATGCCGACAATATACCATACAGCAATGTAAGAGGAATGCTTGAGGAGATAGCCAAATATGGAACTCCCACATTTAAAAGGATTTACGGCGATTGGACCCGACCCACTATTGCGGGATGGAAATCAGTACTTCTCGAAAATGCTATTACACCCATTCAGCAATACAGCTATACAAAGGGCAAAAACTCTACTGACTCGGCTCTGATCATTGATGGCATGGATATCCTCTACTCGGGAAAAGTAGATGGTTTTTGCATTGTCTCAAGCGACAGTGACTTTACCCGTCTTGCAACAAGGCTAAGGGAAGCCGGTATGAAAGTAATAGGCATCGGCGAACGGAAGACCCCTCACCCATTTATCGTTGCATGCGATAAGTTTATCTACCTCGAGATTATTACCGCTTCAACAGTTGTTTCAGAGACAACTCCCGAGGTCAGAAAAAGGGGTAAACCCGTTGTTAAGAAAAAGAAGACGGAGACTGCTGAAGTTCAGACACCTGCACAGATTGTAAAAAGACTTATCTCCTCATCAATTACTGACCTCGCTGATGAGAACGGCTGGGCATATCTTGGTGATGTGGGAAACCTGATACTCAAGAAACAGCCCGATTTCGATCCGAGAAACTTTGGATTTCCCAAACTCACTCCTCTTATACGATCGCTTGATTTCGAGATTGATGAAAGGGATTCCGGTCAGAATCATGTCAAACACATTTATATAAGGAACAGGAAGTAGTACATGAAAACTGAGAGACTGAGAGGCTTAGAAACGTTGAGGGGGCGAGTGGGAGAATGGGAGATTTAAACCTGCTGATTCTTAGTGTTTTGGATTCTTGTTTGCAAAAAAGGAACCAAATATGAACAAATAATAAAAACCGTTGTTAAATCTTATAAAATAAATAAGATATTAATACCGGGAAGTTTCATCTGAAAAAAATAAGTTAAATGGCAAAAAGCTATTTAAATACAACATATTATGGCATTTTATTTTTTGTTTTCAAAAATAAATATGACCTTTGTCCCTGTTTTATAAATACTTTAATAATTGAACTATGAACATTTACGTAGGAAGTCTTCATTTTAAAATGAGTGAAGCAGAATTAAAAGAGATTTTTGAAGAGTATGGCGAAGTAACATCCGCAAAAATCATTATTGACAAGTACTCTGGAAAAAGTAAAGGATTTGGTTTCGTTGAGATGCCAAATGACGCTGAAGCAAAAAAAGCTATCGAGGAATTAAACGGAGCTGAAGTTAGCGGAAGAAACATTATCGTTAACGAATCTATCGAGAGAACAGACAGAAGAAGTAATTTCCGTGGTGGTGACGGTGGTGGCGACCGCAGAGGCGGAAGCGCTGGTGGCGGAAACAGGAGAGATAACTACAGGTAGTTAACTTAACATCTAAAACTATGAAAGGCACTGTTAAATGGTATGACAGAGTAAAAGGTTATGGATTCCTTCAGACAGAAGATAATAAGGATATCTTTATCCACCGTTCAGGTTTAGAGGTTTCCCATACTGAACTTGAGGCAGGTCAGGCAGTTGAATTTGAAGTTGAGCAGAGAGAAAAAGGACCGGTTGCCATCAAGGTAAAAAGAGTAGACTAGTCTTACTCAAAAAATACCAAAAGGGCTGTCACAGAAATGTACAGCCTTTTTTTAATTCCAGAAATCGGAGGGACAGGACATGGAATGATATTACCGTAGGGACATGGAATGGTATTACCGTAGGGACACGCCATGGCGTGTCCCTACAATATCACAATATGTTAACGTAGGGTCATGCCATGGCATGACCTTACAGACCACATAAATTTATTTCTTCTTCTGATCTTCCAGTCTGAATACCGCCTTCTCTTTCTGGTCTTTTACCATCTCTTCCGGATCGTCCAAAACAGGCGATTCTTCAAGCGATTTCCAGTCAAAGTTTTCATCCAGCGGGGTGAGAGCTTTCTGAGGATCAAAGAATCTGATATCCACCGGAATGGCAGTATATGGTTTAAAATCCGGATCACCGGTAAACAGATCAGAAAGGTCGGTTGCAGCAGCATCATATTGATTCAGATAGGGCAAACCAAGTAGATTCCAGAATGTTTTGAAGATGCTCCCGAAACTGTAATGAACCTTGCCAACGTAGTTTTTCCTGGACCATGGCGAAATAACCATGAGAAGACTCCTGTGAGCATCAATATGATCAACCCCGTTCTGTGCATCGTCTTCGGTTATAACGATGACCATATTCTTCCAATAAGGAGTATGTGAAAGATACTCCACTATCCTGCCAACCGCCAGGTCATTATCTGCCATGTAACTTTCCCGAAAGGGATAACCAGCCTCCGGTCTCTCACCTGCGCCGTGGTCATTAGGAATTATTACTGTCAGAACCTGCGGCATTGCTTTCCCCTCTCCTATCCACTTTTCTCCAAACTCCTTAATGAACTGGCTGACCCTGAACTGATCAGGTATTGCCATGTTATATGTAGGGTATTGCTTTGATGTCCGTGTGAAGATCGGTGTAGGGACAGGGAAATTTGCAAATTGCTTAATGCCTGTGTATTTAAATGACTCATCATAAAATGCAGGTTCAAACATAACACTGAAACCAAAATTATAAAAGTCAATTTTATTTCTTTCGAGATGATCCCACATAGATCCCGATTCATTATAATCCTCGGGATAGATAGCTCCGGCAGCACCATTCATTCCAAGGCTTCCTGGTGCTTCTGAAGCAGGATTATACTCCCGGTTACCGCCATAACTGGCTGGTGTGCAGGTTTCAACCCACTCATTAGGATAAGTATTAACCAGCCATCTGTGTCCATCAGCCGAAACATCGGCATCCACATAAAAATTATCACCTATGGCAAATTCTGAAGCAAGTTTCAGATGATTCGGCATTACCGTTGCATCCTGTATGAGTTCATTTTGAGCTTTGTTGGTGAATGAAACATTGCGTCCGTATCGTGCCAATGTAGAATCTCCTTCTGCGTTAGCCAGTTGTCCGAAGACTTCATCAAATGTCCGGTTCTCCTTCGAGATAAACACAATGTGTTTGATTGGGGTTTCCTTTTGTCCGCCATAAACAGGCACAGGGTTTTTCTTTCGCGACCGGATCAGTTTTCCTGCTTTTTGTTTATAGAAATTGTTTGTGATAACCTGGGAAGTCATTTTTTTTAATTGGCCTTCAGATGGAATCTCAATTACTGATAATGTACCTTTCATCAGAGAGCCAATATATGTTCCCTCACCTCCTTCTTTGAAATCCTTCCCTCCGTTCGGGCCACTTCCGTAACCTTTTGCATTGGCAACAATTAATTTCTTGCCATCCGGAGTAACCTTAAGCTTTGAAGGAAACCAGCCAACAGGAATATGACCCGCCACACAGAATGAAGGAATATCAATAACAGCTATTGCGTTAATCCCTGCCTCAGCTGCGAAAAGCCTTTTCTGATCAGGCGATACTGCAAGCCCGAATGGTATTACACCTCTGAAATGCTTCACCGTTTCGTCAGGCTTCAGATAAATCTCAGTTAGAATGGAATCGTTTTTTATGTCAATAACTGTGATGTTATCATTGTTACCATTACTTACAAACATGAAATCGGATGTTGCCGCAAGAGAGTTAGGACTTGAGCCCCCTACAGCAGGTATACCTTCAACCATTTGTCCGACAAGATTTCCGGTTTTGATTTTTGCAGTCACTACTGGTTTTTCTATATCTGAAATTGAGATTGCCCACACTGAAAACGCTTTATCACTATTGGGGTCGCCAAGACCGGGAATAACGAGGGAATCAATTACAATTCCGTTTATCATCTCTTTGGTGTTATAGGCAAAAGGAGGGAAAGCCAGAGCCCTTTTATAATCGGAAGTCTCTTCAATATTTCCGATCTTGCTGTATTGAAACATGCCAACATTTGCCACATATACCTTCTTCTCATCAGGAGTAAGACATACACCAAAAGGATAACGTCCCACCTGTACCGAACTGATTACCTTCATTTTACGAGTGTCGATAATAACAAGCCGGAAGTTAGTCTGATCAACAGCGAATAGATAATTACCGTCCCTGGTTAATACCATATCACCTATATAACCATCAGGGGTTAATGATCCGTTTTCCGACACCGAACAATCAACTGAATCGATCTTAGAACCACTCTTCAGGTCAAAAACCTGGATGGAGTTATCCTGACCTGCTGCAACATAGACTACCCTGTTATCGGGAGATATCGCCAGTCCCATAAAAACAGACTCGAGAACACCTTCATCTGTTGAGAAACCAGGTGGAACCTGAATTATCTCCGGTGTTGTTGTAAGATTATGTATTATCGATATTGAAAGAGGACTTGTACCCGAATTGGCTGTAACAGCAGTTTCGCCATCATTGCTCAGTACCAGACCGAACGGGTGAGGTGCAACAACAATACTTTTTCCGGAAGGAGTTAATAATCTTCCATTTGGAATGATTGTTATACCTTCCTTATTTATAGAGGTGTATAATGATCCTGCTGGCGCAGAAAGAACCAGGGGATTAGTATTTTGACGGTGGCAACCGATAAGGATCAGACCTGTAAGAAATATCTGAAACACTAATTTGAAATGTTGCATCTAACAGAATATTACTTTTTAATAAAAGCATAGGCGTAGTTACAAACTACGCCTAGCTCTTATAAATATTATTAAGAAAAATTGTCACATCAGTTTATAACCTGCCCTGTATTCGTAGTGCATGAGTTTTGTTGCAGCTCCGTCAGCATCATCTATAAATGTCTCTGTCTGAGGATCCCACTTAACTGTACGCTTCAGTGCACAAGCAATATTTCCAAGAGTACAGACTGTGCAACTGCTATGTCCAACCTCCACAGGAACAACAGGATCAACATGAGCTTTTACAGCCTCAATGAAGTTCAGCTGGTGAGGTATTCTTGTCTCGTATGGGCCATCAGATTCAGTTGCCGATGCAGGAGGATTAAACTTAGGATCCGAAGCATTAAAGTATCCTCGTGAAACCTCAATCCATCCTGCCTCGCCCCAGAATTTAACACCCTTTGTAAGTTTTTCATCGAACGGTTCAGAGGTCATAACTACACCATTTGCATATTTGAATGACATGAATTCAGTTCCGTCACCAATCGGAGATGCCTCAACCGGACCGCTGCGGTCCATACCAAGTCCCCACTGGGCAACATCAAACATATGGGCACCCCAGTCGGTAGTAAATCCGCCACCCATTTCTGAGTACCATCTCCATGCTCCCCACATTTCCTCATCTTTAGGTGGATCCAGGGATATTGGAGGATCTAGCTGATTATTAAAAGGTATAGCCATTGGAAGAGAACCAAGCCACATATCCCAGTTAAGATCAGCAGGAATTGGCTCTGCGGGAAGATCATATGGTTTCGGAGGAGCACCTACATAAGCATTAACTTTGGTTATCTTCCCGATTGCACCTTCCTGTACAAGTTTACAGGCGTGCTGGAATTCAGGAGAAGATCTTTGCTGACTTCCAATTCCAAGGATCCTGTTGTTATCCCTGACAACCTTTTTAAGTTCCTGACCCTCCTTAATAGTGAAAGTCATTGGTTTTTCAAGATATACATCCTTTCCTGCTTTAAGGGCTGCGATAGCAATTCTTGCATGCGAATGATCAGGCACAGCAATTACAACTGCAGTAAGGTCAGTTCTGGCAATGAGTTCTTCAAATTTCTCATAAGTGTCAACCTTAACTTCCTTGCCTGCTTTGGTATAGAATTCGGTAACCCTCTTCTCAAAACGCTTCCTTTTTACTCCATAAACATCACAACCTGCAAGGACTTTAACACCAGGAATCTGCAGGAAACCGCTAAGCAGAAACATAGACTGACGTCCCATTCCTATAAATCCCAGCTTGATATCCGTATCGGGAGGTGTGGTTTTGCATGAAGTTGCGAGACTGGGAATAACTACCATACCGGCCACTCCCAGGGCTGTTGAGCCGATGAACCGGCGTCTGGACATTACTTTCTTCTTTTCTTCCATACTATTACTTTATTTATCAGGTTAAAAAAAGGTTTTTGTTTGGGTTTAAAGCATTTCAGCCATAAAATTAAGCTTTTTTTAATTACGATAACGCATTTTTAAATTCAAGTTTTACAACCTGAACACTGTTAGCCATTTCATTAGCCGGAAGATTTCGTAACCGGAGATACTTTTTCTGCTCCAAATGGTCGCTCGGGCTGATATCAACTACACACTCAACTCTGCTGTTATCATTCAGAAGTGTTGCTCTTACAGGCATTACATCTATTGGCTTCAGCTTAAATCCATTACCTGTGAGACCTTTATTAAAATGAACATATACTATTTTATCACGCGTAGTAATAAAAACATCTTTACCGGCTATAAGCTGAGGAGCCGGTTCGACCTTCGAGTAAGATTCCTCTACAGATAAATACCACTCGCCCAGACGTTCCAGAATAAGATATGATTCATCAGGTATCAGGCCTTCAGCAGTAGGCCCTACATTCAGAAGGTAATTAGCATCGCGCGAAAGATACCTGTCTATGCTCCTTTCAAGATGAAGATCGGTATAATATTCTTCATCCTTCTTATAACCCCAGCTCTCCATTCCTACTGACTGACATGCTTCAGTAGCTCTTTCAAGGACACTGGCATTAACCTCTGCAGCCTCAAAATCGCGTTCGGGGGTACCAAAATCACCCTCATCAAAGCCACGGTTATTTATTACAGCTGATGGCTGCAATGATCTGATCATGTTATTTACAGAAGGATCTTTATGAAGAGGAACATTCATATCCCACCAGAACCCGTCAATTTTCCCGTAATTTGTACATAATTCCTTTACCTGCGCTTTAAGAAACTCCATATACTTATCCCAGTCAGGAGTGTCGCCGGGTTCAGGCCGGGCCAGTTCGTGATGACGGCCCTGATTTGGATAGGCCGGATAGTTCCAGTCGGCAATTGAATAATAGAGACATAAAGGAATATTTCGTTTGTGGCATGAATCCGAGAGCATACCAATAATGTCTTTTTTGTAGGGAGTATTCATTGTGTTAAACTTTGTCTCCTTTGTATCCCATAAACAAAAACCATCGTGGTGCTTCGTTGTGATAGTGATGTATTTCATACCTGCAATCTCCATGGTATCAAGCCATTCCTCAGGATCAAACTTTTTCGGATTCCACTGTTTTGCAAGCTTTACATATTCAGCACGAGGCACCCTGGCCCTCCACTGGTGCTGTTCGTGCCAGGCGGGAATGGAGTATATTCCCCAGTGAATGAACATCCCGAAGCGTTTATCAAAAAACCAGTCGCGGCCATCACCAAACCGTTTAACTTTTTCCGTTCCCCATGTTATTCCGGATGAAGCAGTGAAGCTTCTCATCGATTCAGGGTAAAATATTGGTGCAGCAGCCAGTACAGATGCTGCTTTTATCATTTCGCGTCGTTTCATATTTATAGTTTAATACTTCTTGAGATTCTGATTTTAGCAACACTCCTGCTTGAATGTATTATACGAAGTACCTGAATTTCTACATCAGTTATGCGGTAAATGATAACATGAGATTCAAGAATAATTCACCGGTAGATTTTAGATTTTGTCTGCAAGTGAGTGCACTCTGAAAAGAAGGACCAGTTTCCGGATAATCCATCAATAAGTTTCCATATCTCAACTTCGTAAAGTTGAGCTTGTCTGGTACCAAATGTAACTATTCCATACTGATAAATTTCATCCAAATCTAGAATGAATCTTTTTGAAATCTTTACCTGGAGTCTCTTTTTATCCTCCATTTTTCCAGGATTTTCTGTGACTCCTCAACTGTATAAAATGGACCTTCCTCGGCTTTCTTGACTACTTCTTTAAGCTTAACTGTGGATAATGGTTCTCCTGATAGCGACCACTTATCTTTTTCTTTGGTCTTTTTATCTTTAGTTTTCATTATTAGAAGTTTACTTAGCACAATGAATATTACAAAGGTAAGTTACCTTGATGAAAAAAAAAATTCAAAAAGTAAATTAAAAAACTGATTATTCGGTTCACAGTGACCTGGCGGTTAAGCCAGAAGTGGCATACTTTAAAACCTGCCGAAAATCGAATATTTGTCGGTATTACAGAAAATTGAAGAGTAAAGAAATAATGCAGGATTATTAGTCTCCAATCTTCTTTCAAGATGCAGGACAGGCTGGTCCTTTTTTAATTTAAGGAACCTGTTAATCTTAGAGTTTGCAGTTATAGCCTTGATCCGCTGATCTCCCCCTTTGATTTCAATATGGTAATTATCTCTTAGTATCTGGAAAAGTGAACGGTTCTCAAACTGACGCGCCGTGATCCTGGCCAGATTAATGTTCGCAATATAACTAATGTCGTAGAAAATCGGAACGTCTTCCAGAAGCCTTAATCTTTCCATATATATACATCCCGATTCCTTTTCAAGGTCGGTAAGTGAAAACATAAAATTCACAGGCCATTGCATGAGAACCGGTTTTTTGATGATCCGTGTCTTTAAGTTCCGGTCACCTACTGCTGAGGTTGTTCCTGATATGGAGAGAATCCCTATTTCACGCGGAAGGTTATGAACGATGCTTCCTTTTCCCTGATGTTTCCTTATGTATCCGTCATTAGCCAGAGTGCTGAGTGATTGCCTTACAGTAGGACGCGTCATACCGTAAAGCCTGCACAACTCATTTTCTGATGGCAACAGATCGCCCTCCTTATAAACACCATCCAGAATATGTTTCCGGAGGATTTCATAAAGTTTACGGTGTTGTGGTATGGTTTTGCCGACCATATGAACAAGATTATATTAAAACAAGTGCCTGGAGTGCCTAAAGTTCGAAGTACTTAAAGTACTTAGAGTAATTAACTTTAGGCACTCCGAACTTTAGGCACTCCGAACTTTTTTTGTAAATATACATTTTTTACTTGTAAATACAAGTTAAATTTATTATTTTTGTAATCGCTGATATTTAGACATATCTAGAATATTAAATATATAATTTGTTAACTTATAATAACAAGTCGGAAGTCGGAAGTCAGAAGACAGGAGAAAAAATACGTTAGGACTTTAAATGATTATTGGGGATTGGAAAGCAACTGTGAAACTCAGTGATTAACTCCGTGCAACACCGTGGTAAAAAACGAATAACTAAATTCAAAGAATGGCAACAGCAGTAATAATGCCGAAGCAGGGACAGTCAGTTGAAACCTGTATAATCACAAAATGGTTTATTAACAAAGGAGAAAATGTCTCTGTTGGCGACATTCTCTTCTCATATGAAACAGACAAAGCTGCATTCGATCTGGAATCTCCGGTTGAGGGCACCTTATTGGATATCTTTTTTGGTGAAGGAGCTGAAGTGCCTGTACTTGTGAATGTTGCGGTAATTGGGAAAAAAGGTGAGCAAACTGCTCATTTTAACCCTGATAGGTCTGCAGGGTCAGTATTTGCAACATCTGGAGCAGGTGAAAAAGAAGGGACTAAAAAGGTTGAAAAAGTTGAAGAAGTTGAAAAGGTAGAAGAGATTGAAAGTAGTTCTGGAAAAATAAGGATTTCACCAAGGGCTAAAAAACTGGCAGAGGATAAAAAGCTAAATTACAACAACCTTCAGGGATCCGGTCCTAATGGCAGAATAATTGCAAGGGATATTGAAAATGCTCTTTCCGGTGTTATTGTTAATAAAATAACAGCAGGTCCCGGTACTGCAGAATTCACAGAACAGCCCTTAAGTAATGTCAGAAAATTAATTGCCAGGGCAATGCACGCCTCTCTTCAGAATTCAGCACAACTGACACATCACATGAGTGCAGATGTTCGTAAATTGCTGGAGGCTCGTCAGAAAATTAAATCCCGCCTCAGTTCAGATAAGAACCAGCAGGATATAACATTAAATGATATGGTTTGCTGGTGTGTAATCAGGGCTCTGGAGAAATATCCTGAAGCCAACAGCCATTTTCTCGGTGAAACAATTAAGAGCTATAATAAAGTACATCTGGGACTGGCGGTCGATACTCCACGTGGACTAATGGTTCCTGCAGTAAAAAACGCCAGTGATCTGGACCTTATCACATTGTCGAAGGAGCTTAAATCAGCAGCTGATGCCTGCCGGAAAGGAAGTGTCAATCCTGAACTTATCAAAAGTACTGCAGCCACATTTACAGTATCAAATTTAGGGAATTATGGCGTGGAAATGTTCACCCCGGTAGTTAATCTGCCTCAGGCAGGTATACTCGGCGTTTGTACCATCATAAACCGTCCTGCAAACATGGGGAATAATATTTTCGGTTTTGTTCCATATATAGGATTATCACTCACATACGACCACCGTGCAATAGATGGCGGACCGGCAACTCTGTTCCTGAAAGAGATTAAAGAACAAATTGAAAATTTCAGATATTAAAGCCCCCTGCCCCCTAAAGGGGGTACAAATTCAGGATTATTTAAGTCCCCTTTAGGGGATTTAGGGGCTAGAACAGGAAGGAATAAGGACAAAGGATAAAAGACAAAATTAAAAACGTAGCAGGATTGCCGGACTGCATGACCGCAAGACCGCAAGACTGCAAGACAAATATTAAAAACATGCCTAAAAGTCAAAACATTAATCCGAAGGTTGTAAGAAAACCTAAATTCATCGAATTCGGTAAAATACCTGTTAACCAGTATAATAAATCGATTGAAGAGGAGAAGAAGAACTTCACCGGAGAGGACTTCCTGAGAATTTATCACGATATGGTTGTGATAAGGGAGTTTGAAACGATGCTCAACCTTATTAAAACAACCAATGAATATAATGGTATTCCATATAACCATCCGGGTCCTGCTCACCTTTCAATAGGTCAGGAAGCAGCAGCAGTTGGTATGGCATACACACTTGAAGTTGATGATTACATTTTCGGATCTCACCGCAGTCACGGTGAGATCCTTGCCAAGGGCCTTTCAGCAATCCACCGTCTTGATGAAGATACATTATACTCCGTAATGAAAAACTTTTTCGGTGGATCAGCACTAAGGGTTGTCGAAAAAGGTTTTCAGGGTACGATAAAAGCGCTGGCAAAAAATTTTCTGCTTTATGGCGCGCTTGCCGAGATATTTGCCCGTGAAAACGGATTTAATAAAGGACTCGGAGGATCTATGCATGCCTTCTTCACTCCTTTCGGCATCTATCCGAATAATGCTATTGTCGGAGGATCTGGCGACATTTCTGTCGGGGCAGCCCTGTATAAGAAAATTAACCGGAAACCCGGAATAGTTGTCTGTAATATCGGTGACGCATCGATGGGTTGCGGACCGGTATGGGAAGGGATTACCTTTGCTACAATGGATCAGTACAGAACCCTCTGGGAAGGTGAGCATAAAGGTGGTTTGCCCCTGATATTCAACTTCATGAACAACCTGTACGGTATGGGCGGACAAACTATGGGAGAAACCATGGGTTACGACATTCTTGCCCGTGTTGGTGCTGGTGTCAATCCGGAAATGATGCATGCTGAAAGAGTGGATGGTTATAATCCTCTTGCAGTTATCGATGCATTCCGGCGTAAAAAACTGATTCTGAAAGAGAAGCTGGGTCCGGTTCTGCTCGACACTCTCACCTACAGGATAAGCGGGCACTCTCCATCAGATGCTTCCTCCTACAGATCGAAAGAGGAGATTGAGGCATGGCAGAAGGAAGACTCAATTGTATCTTACGGGCAGTCGCTCTTAAATTCAGGTCTTGCCCGACGTGAACAGCTGGAAAACATAACTATTGAGACAAAGGAATTACTTGAGAAGATGCTGAAACTGAGCATCGACGACAAAATATCGCCCAGAATAAACATGGCTGCAGATCCGGACTGCATCGGAAAGATGATGTTTTCGAACGGATCGGTTGATAAGATGGAGGAAGGAATCCCGGAGGTACTTATACCGATGGAGGAGAATCCGCGCGTTAAATCTTTAAAAACCAAAGAGAGGTTTTACAAGGATAAAGAAGGAAAACCGGTTTCAAAGGCACGACTCTTTCAATTCCGCGATGGCATCTTTGAAGCAATTATTGACCGCTTCTACAAAGATCCGACTCTTGCAGCATGGGGTGAAGAGAACCGCGACTGGGGAGGGGCATTCGCTGTATATCGTGGCCTTACTGAAGCACTCCCCTACCACCGTCTTTTTAATTCACCTATCTCTGAAGGTGCAATTGTAGGAACGGCGATTGGTTATGGCATGTGCGGAGGAAGGGTAATAGCAGAGATAATGTACTGCGATTTCCTTGGACGCTCAGGTGATGAAGTCTTTAACCAGCTTCCCAAGTGGCAGGCTATGAGCGGCAATATTATTAAAATGCCTGTTGTAATCAGGGTATCTGTCGGATCAAAATATGGCGCACAACACTCCCAGGACTGGTCGTCGTTAACGGCTCATATCCCCGGTTTGAAAGTCGTTTTCCCGGCCACCCCATACGATGCCAAAGGTCTCATGAATACAGCACTTCAGGGTACCGATCCTGTTATATTCTTTGAAAGCCAGAGAATCTATGATATAGGGGAAATGTTCCATACTGCAGGAGTTCCGGAAGGATACTACGAAATACCATTTGGAGAACCCGACATCAAAAGAGCTGGTAATGATTTAACCATTCTTTCAATAGGCGCAACATTATATCCGGCATTAAAAGTTGCAGATATCCTTCAGGAGAAGTACGGTCTGACAGCTGAGGTGATTGATGCAAGATCGTTGGTTCCGTTCAATTACGAACCTGTTATTGAGTCTGTTAAAAAAACCGGCAGGATACTCCTTACAAGTGACGCCTCTGCACGGGGTTCGTTCCTCAAGGAAATGGCTCAGACAATTACTGAACTGGCTTTTGATCATCTCGATGCACCTCCTGTGGTTGTCGGATCAAGAAACTGGATTACACCAGCCTATGAGATGGAAGAATTCTTCTTCCCTCAACCGGAATGGATCCTTGATGCCATACATATGAAGATCATTCCCCTGAAAGGACATAAGGTTATGACCGGTGTAACCATGGAAAAAGCAATTTCACTCAATAAGGAAGGTGTCTGATAGCTTTTTGATATCTTTACACAACAATTATTTTAACTATGGAGCAAGCTGTTGAGTACATTAAATCCAAGTCAGGTTTTATAATAGACATGGATGGTGTTATCTATCATGGTAACAAGTTACTGCCCGGGGTAACCGATTTTCTCGCATGGCTTGAAGCATCGGGAAAAAGCTACCTGTTTCTCACCAATTCAAGTGAACGAACTCCTAAAGAGCTTCATGAAAAGATGAAAAGGCTGGGAATTATTATTGGAGAAGAACACTTTTATACGAGCGCGCTTGCAACAGCGAGTTTTCTTGCAAATCAGAAGCCCAACGGAAGTGCTTATATAATCGGTGATGCAGGTCTTATACATGCCTTATACAGTGTAGGTTACACCGTAAATAATGTTAATCCCGACTATGTTGTAGTTGGTGATACACATAGTTATAATTTCGAAAAAGTTGAGCTTGCAGTTAATCTTGTCATTCGTGGTGCCAAGCTTATCGGCACAAATCCTGATGTAAGTGGCCCTGTTGAGGTTGGTATCACCCCATCAACAAAGGCTTTGATTGCACCGATAGAGATCGCCTCCGGGAAAAAAGCATACTATGTAGGCAAACCAAACCCGTTGATGATGCGTAGCGCCCTTAAAAGACTTGGTGTTAAACGTGAAGATGCAATTGTTATAGGCGACAGAATGGACACCGATGTCAGATGCGGACTTGAGTCGGAAATAGATACACTACTGGTACTCAGTGGAATAACAGATAAGAGTGAGATTGACAACTTCCCTTACAGGCCTCGTTATGTTCTTAACGGAGTTATTGACCTGGTCAAAAAATAATCTGTATGAGTTTCAAGAATAAGTACAAAAAAGAGCGTAAAGAGGTTGCCCGTTTCATGAGACGGCTTTATAAACATGGACTCACAACCACATCAGGTGGGAATATCAGCTATCGTATTTCGGAGAAAATTATACTGATAACCCCTTCAGCCACCGATAAAGGTACAATGAGATGGAGGGAAGTCGGAGTAATGTCGATTCTCGGTGAAAATCTTACGCCTGATCTGAAACCCTCAATAGAGTCAGAGATGCATCTTTCAATTTACAGAAAGAAGAAAGAAGTAACGGCAGTTGTACATGCACATCCGGTATATGCATCTTCCTTTACGGCCATGAAGTGTAATATTGACACTAATCTTACAGCTGAAGCTACGGCAATTCTTGGCACTCCATTGATGGTACCTTATGCACTCATGG
>JANNKF010000444.1:0-47548 GCA_031396165.1 Bacteroidales bacterium
CGGAATATCACCTACAGGAGATGCACGATTACGCTTCTCATCGGGGTTTTATATTATAGCTATGTTTTTTGTAATTTTTGATCTTGATGTTGCCTTTATTATGCTCTGGGCGGTGTCATTCAGGGAACTTGGACTCGCAGGTTACATTGGAATCTCAATTTTCATAGGCTTACTTATTGTTCTTTTAATTTATGAGTTGAGTATAGGTGCTCTCGATTTTGGACCAGACGGCAGGAAAATTCTAAAGTATAAAAACAAACAATAATGGCAGCTTCTGTAATTAAGGCAGGCGATATTACACCTGGACCTGACAATGATTCTTACGATGAGGCAGTAACCAGAACAGTATTGCTCGGAAAGCTTGATGATTTGATCTCATGGGGCAGAAAGAATTCCCTGTGGCCCTTTGGCTTTGGTCTCTCATGTTGTTTTGTTGAGATGGCAACAGCATTGACAAGCCGGTACGACATAGCACGGTTTGGTGGCGAAGTAATAAGAGGAACACCTCGTGAGGCCGATGTGATGGTTATTGCAGGTACAGTATTTATTAAGATGGCGCCTGTTATCCAGAGGCTGTATGAACAGATGATGGCTCCAAGATGGGTAATATCTATGGGATCCTGTGCAAACTCAGGAGGTATGTATGATATTTATAGTGTGGTACAGGGAGTCGACAAATTCCTTCCGGTAGATGTTTATGTCTCGGGATGCCCGCCGCGACCTGATGCATTTCTTGAAGGCTTGCTTTTGCTAAGAGATTCAGTCGGGAAAGAAAAGAGACCTTATAGCTGGGTAATAGGACCCCAGGGAATAACTAAATCTGAAAAGATTTGCATGAGGGATCTTAAACAGGAAGAAAGATCTAAAATGGGAAATATAAGACCAATGAATGAGATCTGACATGTCAATCTGATAAAGTCTCCGGGGATATATGAAAAGTAACGGACATAATGTAATTTTTGATCTCAAAACACAATTCGGGGATCTATTTATTATTTATGAGCAGTTAACAATCGATGCGATCCCTACAATCTGGATCGATAAAAGCAATATTATTCAGCTTCTTACTTACCTTAAAAAGCAGATTGCTCTTCCTTACAGAATGCTGTTTGACCTTACCTGTATTGATGAGAGGACCAGAACCCGCCGGAGTGAACAACCAACCTGCGATTTTACAGTACTATATCATCTTACATCTTTTACAAGGAATGAGGATATCAGAATAAAAATTCCCCTGCTAAATCCCGATTTAAGTATCCCAAGCGTTATATCAGTTTGGGAATCAGCTAACTGGTATGAACGTGAGGTTTTTGATATGTTCGGTATTCACTTCTCCGGACATCCACGACTGACAAGAATTCTGATGCCAAAGAGCTGGCAGGGTCACCCGTTAAGAAAAGATCATTATACCAGGGCAACTGAAGTTGATCCTTTCGTTCTTACTGATAAATTAAGAGATGAGGAGGAATCAAACCTCAAATTTGATCCGGCAGAATATGGATTGGAAAGCAAAAGCGATGATAGTGATTTTATGTTCCTTAATCTGGGTCCGCAGCATCCGGGAACACATGGTCTTCTTCGTCTGATAGTTCAACTCAATGGAGAAGATATTGTAGATATTATACCCGATATCGGATTCCACCATCGCGGTGCCGAAAAAATGGGTGAGCGGCAATCGTGGCATACTTTTATTCCATATACCGATAGAATAGATTACCTGAGTGGTGTGATGAACAATCTTGCTTACCTGTTGTCGGTTGAGAAACTGGCGGGCATAGTAGTCCCCGACAGGGCAAATGTGATCCGTATAATGATGAGTGAGCTTTTCCGTGTTGCCAGTCATCTTGTCTGGCTTGGCACATTCGCACAGGATATGGGGCAGATGTCTCCCGTATTCTATGCATTCAACGACAGGGAAAGAGTATTTGATATAGTTGCCACAATCACTGGTGGCAGGATGCATCCTTCCTGGTTCAGGATTGGAGGTGTTGCTCATGATCTTCCTGACGGATGGGAAAAACTCATGCAGGGGTTTCTGGATTATTTCCCTAAAAGGCTTAAGGAATATGATGATACTGTAATAAGAAACAGGATATTTAAAGCTCGTACTATCGGGATAGGTGTCTACACTACTGAAGAAGCAATTGAATGGGGAATTACCGGTTCGGGACTGCGGGCTACAGGTTTTGATTTCGATTACAGGAAAAAGCGCCCATACTCAGGATTTGATAACTTTGATTTCGATGTACCACTGGGTAAAAACGGCGATTGTTATGACAGAGCGCTTGTACGTATGGGGGAGATGAGGCAGAGTCTGAGAATTATTCAGCAATGTGTAAATAACATGCCCTCAGGGCTTTATAAATCAGATCATACTCTGGCCATACCTCCTCTTAAAGATAAGACAATGAAAGATATTGAGACTCTTATTACTCATTTTGTCGGGGTATCATGGGGCCCGGTTATACCTGCAGGAGAGGCAATGATTCCTGTGGAAGGAGCCAAAGGCTGTAATGGCTATTATCTGATAAGCGACGGCAATACTTCATCGTACCGCACAAGGATTAGGACTCCTTCGTTTCCTCATATGCAGATGCTGCCTTTTATAAGTAAGGGATACACCATTCCTGATCTGCTGGCAATACTTGGTGCCATGGATTTTGTTCTGGCTGACCTCGACAGGTAAATCATCTATTTTAAAAATTGAAACATAGAGCAGCAAATAATTATTAACTGATGCTAAGGGAAGAAGAGATACTGGAAATCCAAAATGAAATAAGGCAATATCCTTATCCTTCAGTGGCATGCATTGATGCTTTAAAAATTATTCAGCATCATCGTGGATGGGTATCAGATGAATCTGTCGGTGATATTGCACATTTATTGGGCATCTCGAGCGATGAAGTTGATGGTGTTGCCACATTTTACAGCCGTATCTACCGTAAGCCTGTCGGGAAAAATGTTATACTGATCTGTGATAGTGTGAGTTGTATGATAATGGGTTATAAGTCACTCTATCAGTATATTTCAGAAAAACTGGGAATAAGATTCGGGGAAACCACATCAGACAACCGGTTCACACTTCTCCCTATTTCATGTCTTGGAGATTGTGACAATGCCCCTGCAATGATGATCAACAATGATCATTTTAACAGACTGACGACAGAAAAAATTGATGAACTATTTACCATTTATAAATAGTTGATATGGAAAGGCCGCTTACCAAACATATCAAACCAGGTTCTCCCCCCCTCGATCTGAAAGATTACAGGAAAGTCGGAGGTTATGAGAATGTTCATAAAGCACTTAAGACCATGTCTCCCGCAGAGATAACCAGTCTGGTGAAAGCCTCGAATTTATTGGGAAGGGGAGGAGCAGGTTTTCCGACAGGGATAAAGTGGAGCCTTGTTCCATTAGACAGGACTGAGAACATGAGTGCCTACCTTGTCTGTAATGCTGACGAAATGGAACCGGGTACTTTTAAAGACCGCTATCTGCTTGAAGGGAATCCTCATCAGCTGATTGAAGGAATGATTATCTCTGCTTATGCTATTCAGGCAACAAAGGCCTATATTTTTCTCAGATGGGCATATAAAAAAGCTGAAGCAGCCCTGCACTTAGCTATAAATGAAGCATATAGTGCGGGTTATCTTGGGAAAAATATCCTGGGCTCGGGCTTTAACCTTGATTTATACGTTCATTCCAGTGCCGGAAGATACATTTGTGGTGAAGAGACAGCTTTGCTCAATTCGCTGGAAGGGAAGAGGGCCATCCCACGGACAAAACCTCCATACCCGGCAATCAGCGGGCTGTTTGGAAAACCGACTGTCGTTAACAATGTCGAAACACTTGCATGGTTGCCACACCTGGTGGAGAATGGTCCCCAGTGGTTCAAAGGATTAAGTCTGACAGGAACCGGCGGAACAAAACTATATGGTGTTAGTGGCAAAGTAAAGAACCCCGGGACATGGGAACTCCCGCTTGGAACCACAATGCGTGAGCTGATTGAGGTACATGCAGGCGGAATGTCAGAAGGGCACAGTTTCAGAGGCGCATTGCCGGGGGGCGCATCCACCGACTTTCTCGTAGAGGAACACCTCGATGTAAAAATGGATTTTTCAACAGTTGCAGCTGTCGGGAGCCGGCTTGGAACCGGAACAATGATAATACTTGATGATAAGACATGCCCCGTTGCTTTCATTCACAATATAGAGAAATTCTTTGCGATCGAAAGCTGTGGCTGGTGTACGCCATGCAGGGAGGGGCTTCCATGGGTTGAGAAGATGCTTGAATCAATTGAAAATGGTTCCGGGAAGCCGGAATATCTTGACTTACTGAAGTCTCAGATTAAATTTATGAGTCCGGGCAATACTTTTTGTGCTCATGCCCCGGGAGCAATGGAACCTTTGCAAAGCGGACTGAAATATTTTTATGATGATTTTGTGAGTCACATTAATAATAAAAAATGCCCCTGGAGGTAACTATGGTAACGATAAGGGTAGATGGAAAATTTTATTATGTGAATCAGGAGAAGAATCTTCTTGAGGCCTGTCTTGCCGCTGGATTGGATATTCCTCATTTTTGCTATCATCCGGCTCTCGGTTCAGTTGGGGCATGCAGGCTTTGTGCTGTGAAAAAATTCAAGGATCAGAACGACACAAAAGGACGCATTGTTATGTCTTGCATGGAACCTGTTACCGAAGGATTGATTATCTCTATCGAAGATGAAGAGGCAAAAGCATTCCGGGCTGCAGTTATTGAAGGACTAATGACCAATCATCCACATGATTGCCCGGTTTGTGACGAGGGTGGGGAATGCCATTTACAGGATATGACAATAATGACGGGACATACTTACCGCCGGTTTGATTTTCCAAAGCGGACATATAATAATCAGGATCTGGGACCATTCATAAACCATGAGATGAACCGGTGCATTCAGTGCTACAGGTGTGTCAGATTTTACAGAGATTATGCAGGTGGCAGGGATTTAAACGTTTTCGGATCAAGAAACCATGTTTATTTCGGTCGGTTTGAGGAAGGGACTCTTGAAAATGAATTCAGCGGGAACCTTGTTGAAGTGTGTCCTACCGGAGTATTTACCGACAAGACACTGAAGAAACACTTCACAAGGAAATGGGATCTTACAAATGCCCCTTCAATATGTGTGCATTGCAGTATCGGATGCAATACTATTGCCGGTGAGCGTTATGGGTCGCTCAGACGTATTGTGAGCAGGTATAACGGTGCTGTTAACGGATATTTCATTTGCGACAAGGGAAGATTCGGTTATGAATTCGTAAATGATGAAAAACGGATAAAAAAAGCTGAAATCAGTTCTGAGAACAACGAATATAAGAAAGTTGTTGATAATGAGAAGCTTAGTGCTATTCTTAAACAATCCTTGTCCGGAAACAAAAAAATCCTCGGTATTGGCTCATCCAGGACATCTCTTGAATCAAATTACGCATTATCCGCATTGGTTGGAAAAGACAACTTCTACCACGGAATATCAAAAAAGGAACAATTACTGACACGATCAGTGATAGATTTTATCAAAAATAATGGTGCGCACACTCCATCTTTAAAAGAGATTGAAAAAGCAGATGCCGTATTTATTCTTGGTGAAGACATCACAAATACAGCTCCAATGATGGCCCTCGCGTTAAGGCAGGCTGTAAAGAATGTGCCTGATGAGGAAGCAAAAAAGAAAAGTATTCCCTTATGGAACGATTCACCGGTAAGAGAACTTGCTCAGAATTTGAAAAGTCCGGTTTTTATAGCCACCCCAGGTAAAGACGGTCTTGATGATATTGCAGAATATAGGTTAAGGGCCTCATACGGAGATATTTCCAGTCTTGGATTTGCTGTAGCTTCAATGCTGGATGACAAAGCACCTGATCCAAAAATAGAAAATAAAGAGTTAGCAGCAATGGCAGTAAAAATTGCACATACTCTGAAAAATGCAAAAAATCCATTAATAGTCTCAGGTATCAATTGTAATAATGAAGGTGTTCTTCATGCTGCTTTTAATATTTCACTTGCACTGATATCAGCAGGTTCAAAGGCAATGATAAGCTTTGTCTTTCCTGAGTGTAACAGTTTTGGACTGGGTCAGATGCCGGGTAAATCGCTTGATGACGTGGTACTGGCTTCTGAGGCGGAAGATATTGATACACTGATTATACTCGAGGTTGATTTATATAGAAAATCCAAAGAGAGCTCAATAAAAAGACTTTTTGAAAGAACAGGAAAGACAGTTGTTCTCGACCATCTTATTAATAAAACATCATCGCAGGCTGACATATTATTACCGTCTGCAACATTCGCAGAATCAACAGGAACTATTGTTAACAATGAAGGGCGCGCACAACGGTATTATAGAGCTTTTCCTGAGAATGGACAGGTTAAGGATAGTTGGCAATGGCTCACTGACTTAAACATAATCAGGAATGACAAATCACCTGTTGGAAATGCCCGCTTTGAGGAGGTTTTCTCATCAATGATACAGGATTTGCCAGTCTTTTCAAAGCTTAAGTATTATACTCCCGATTCATCATTCAGGATGCTGAACACTAAAATGCCACGTCAGACAATTCGCTTCAGTGGAAGGACCGCAATCAATGCCAATGTTGCTGTAAGTGAAAAGGGTGTGGTCCACGATCCTGATTCTCCAATGGAATTCAGTATGGAGGGTCAGAATGAAAATCCGCCTTCCTCCCTTGTCCCGTTTTACTGGACACCAGGATGGAATTCCGTTCAGGCATTGAATAACTATCTGGATGAACCAAATGGTTCACTAAAAGGTGGCGACTCAGGAATAAAGCTTTATGAATCTTCAGGTTCGGAAAGAATTTCATATTTTACTTTTAAAGAGGAAACTTCAGAAAGAAAAGAAGGAGATTTAATGATTGTTCCTGTTTACCGGATTTTTGGGAGTGAAGAGCTGAGTTCGGTAGGTCAGGCTATTTTACAACGAATTGAAGGGCCGTGTATATATATGAACCGGAAAGACGCGGATAAAAAAGAAATAAAGGAGAATGATCAGATAGCGCTTGAGTTTCCGGATTCCGGGTTTAAAACAGTAGTTAAAATTGAAGAGAGTTTTCCAGAAGGCATTGCCGGTCTTTCAGTGAATTTACCAGGTATGCCGTTTTTTGATCTTCCAGCATATGGCTTAATAATTAAAATATAACTGTCTGTTTATGAGATATCTGTTTATCATAGCAGTAGTACTCTTAATAGCTTTGACAATAGCTGCAGGCCTGATTTGGGTGGAACGCCGGCTTCTTTCATTATGGCAGGACAGGCTCGGGCCGAACCGTGTGGGCCCTTTTGGTCTCGGACAGGTAATTGCTGATACTGTTAAACTGTTTTTCAAGGAGGATTGGGTACCCCCATTTTCTGACCGACCGGTTTTTGTAATGGCGCCCGGGATACTTATGATTACAATTCTGCTCACTTTTGCCGTTATTCCATTCGGTCCCGATTTCTACGTTTTTGATTCGAATATAGGTATCCTTTTTTTCCTTGGTAACTCATCACTCGGTGTTTACAGTATTGTTCTGGGGGGATGGGCGTCAAATAATAAATATGCTTTGATTGGAGCAATGCGGGCATCAGCCCAGATGCTTACATATGAAGTGTTTATGGGACTTTCACTCATGGGAGTTGTTATGATGGCTGACAGTTTCAGTTTTTGTCAGATAGTTGAAGCCCAGAGGGGTATGTGGTTTTTCATACCTCAGTTTGTAGGGTTTGTAGTCTTTTTTATTGCCGGCATTGCAGAGACCCACAGGTTGCCTTTTGATATTCCTGAAGCCGAGGGCGAGCTCATCGCCGGTTACCATTCAGAATATTCCGGAATGAAATTCGGGATGTTTTTTGTGGGTGAATATCTGGGTGTTACTCTGATATCGGCAATCATCGCCACCCTGTTCTTCGGGGGTTGGCTGGGACCATCATTTCTTCCACCAATTTTCTGGTTCCTGCTTAAGACGTTCTTCTTCATTTTTGTTTTCGTACTGCTCCGTGCTTCATTGCCGCGTCCCAGATATGATCAACTTATGGAACTAGGATGGAAGATACTGTTTCCTCTTGCGTTGCTGAACCTGCTTATTACCGGTGCAATACTAATATTTTTGAAATGATAATAATTCAATCTATATAATTCATCCTATGTTCAGCATCCTTCGCAGCATATGGCTCACTTTTCTTCATATTTTCCATAAATCGGAAACTGTGGAATACCCCGAGGTAAAGCCATACCTGGCTCCAAGATACAGGGGAAGAATTGTGTTAACCCGCGATTCGGAAAAGAATGAGCGATGTGTTGCATGTTATCTCTGTGCAGCAGCCTGTCCTGTTGATTGTATAGCGCTTCAGGCTACTGAGGATGAGCAGGGAAGAAGATATCCGGAGTTCTTCAGAATAAATTTTTCAAGATGCATATTCTGCGGCTTTTGTGAGGAAGCATGTCCGACATATGCAATTCAGCTGATACCCGATTTCGAAATGGCGGAATATGACAGGCAGAATATGGTTTACGAAAAGGAACATTTGCTGATCAGCGGCGAAGGAAAATATCACGGATATAATTTTTACCGGAATGCAGGTGTTGAAATCGGAGTTAAACGAAAAGGAGAAGGTGAAAATGAAGAAATTCCAGTGGATGTAAAGGATTTAATGCCATGATTTAAATATAGAAATATGAACCTGTTTTTTTATATAGCAGCCTTTGTTGCAATAATTTCAACGATAATGGCTATTTCGGGAAAGAATGCAATACACTCGCTTCTTTATCTTATTTTATCATTATTGGCTGTTTCTGTCGTTTTTTATTTGCTGGATGCGATGTTTATCGCTGCCCTCGAAGTGATTATTTATGCAGGAGCAATTATGGTACTTTTCATTTTTGTTACGATGATGTTGAATATAGGGAAGGAAAAAGAAATGGAAAAGAAATGGCTGAAGCCACGAATGTGGATTCTTCCCTCAATACTGGCTGCCATACTACTTGTAAATCTTATTCTTGCCGTAAAGAGTGTAAAATTAATTCCGGTGAATGAGGCAGCAATTCTGCCAAAGCAGGTTGGTATCTCATTGTTTTCCACATATCTGCTTGCCGTTGAAATTGCAGCAATATTGTTGATGGCAGGGGTGATTGGTGCTTATCACCTTGGAAGCCAGAAGAAAAAAGTTAAACATCGTTTTCTTGAAAAAGCCTGAAATATGCTGACTGTACCCATAGAGACCCAATTGATATTTGCAGGGATTTTGTTCTTCCTTGGACTCATCGGTGTCCTGGTTCGCAGGAACCTGATCTATGTATTAATGTCAATCGAGATTATGTTTAACAGTGCCGGTATGGTTTTTATTATTGCCAGCACACACTGGAAACAACCCGACGGCCAGGTGATGTTCATCTTTATACTTGCCGTAACAGCAGTAGAGGTTGCAATTGGTTTAGCTTTGATACTACAGGTTTATCATCACTATAAAACACTTGATACTGATGCAATTAATATACTGAAGGATGATAATTAATTTCTAATGGAATTATTAATAGCGCTCATACCGGCAATCCCTTTACTCAGCTTTCTGATCCTGGCTCTTTTCGGGAAAAAGATGCCACGGGTAACTGCTGGCATCATCGGAGCCGTATCGATTGGACTTGTTGCCTGTATCACAATTTTTATTGCATCGGCATTCCTTAAAACACTACCGGAAGTTAATTCATACAAGGTCGTCGTCTGGGAATGGCTGAATGTTGGAAACCTGAAAGCTGATATCTCGTTCTCATTGGATTCTCTTTCCCTGGTATTCTGTTTTGTTATAACATTTGTCGGTTTTCTGATTCATATTTACTCAATTGGCTTCATGGCAAAGGATGAAGGGTTCTCAAGATTTTTCGCCTATATGAATCTTTTTGTCGGATCAATGCTTATACTGGTATTGGCCGATAATATACTTCTAATGTATCTTGGATGGGAGGGAGTCGGATTATGCAGTTACCTGTTAATCGGGTTCTGGTATAAAGAACCTCAAAACGGCTATGCTGCAAGAAAGGCTTTTATTATTACGCGTATCGGTGATACTGCAATGATCATAGGCATCTTCATATTATTTATAAGTTTCGGAACTTTAAATACAGATGAACTCATGAAGCAGGCGTCGGCCAACTGGGTCCCGGGTTCTTCAATTGCTGTACTTACTGCGGCTTTATTACTTGGAGGAGCGTTAGGCAAATCCGCCCAGGTTCCTCTTCAGACCTGGCTTCCTGATGCAATGGCAGGCCCTTCTCCGGTTAGCGCTCTGATCCATGCAGCAACCATGGTAACCGCCGGTGTATACCTTATTGCCCGTACCAATGTATTATTCAGTCTCGCCCCCATTGTACAATCTGTTATTGCAGTAATAGGTGCTCTGACATTATTAATTGCCGGATTCAGTGCACTTGCCCAGCATGATCTGAAGAGAATTCTTGCATATTCAACAATCAGTCAGATAGGTTACATGTTTCTGGCTCTTGGAGTGGGAGCCTGGTCGGCAGCAGTATTTCATTTCATGATTCATGCATTCTTCAAAGCACTGCTTTTTCTCGGTGCAGGAATAGTTATCCTGGTTTTAAATGAGGAGCATGATATTTACAAAATGGGGGGATTAAGGAAAAAGCTTCCAGTAGTTTTTATGACTTTTCTTATTGGTTCAGCATCGCTTTCAGCACTTCCGCTGGTTACTGCCGGGTTCTACAGCAAGGATCAGATTTTATGGTATGCTTATTCATCACAGTATGGGAATATCTTCCTGTGGTTTGCCGGGATAGTTGGCGCTTTTCTGACAACTCTCTATTCATTCCGCATGATTTTCATTACTTTCTATGGAGAAGCTAAAACCCAGCCTGCTTTCAGGCCGGGTAAACTGATGACTGTTCCGTTAGTTGTTCTGGCAGCTCTTTCAGTTTTCGGGGGCTTTGTGGAGTTGCCTGCAACCCTGGGGAACATTCATTTATTTTCAAATCTTATTGAAAATTCAGTACCTGTTATACATGCAAAACATAATGAGAATCAGGAATTATTTTTTCAGATCCTTTCGTCAGCAATAGCATTAACAGGGATCTGGCTTGCCTGGCTCATCTACTTAAAAAAGCCGGTATTATCGGCATCATTCAGTCATAGCAGACTCAATAAGTATTTCGAAAAAGGATGGGGCTTTGACAAATTGTACGATACACTCTTTGTCAGGCCAATTGTCTGGTTGTCAGTTGTTGACAAGGAGGACTTCTTTGATTTCCTGAACAAAGGATTATCAGGAGCCGCTCTTTTTCTGAACCGCCTGCTCAGTTATTCCCAGAACGGGAAACTGAGATGGTATTTAATGTCATTAGCCATTGGAATTGTAGTTATATTAACTTTTATGTTTATTAAATGATACTCGTTTATCTTATTGTTATTTTATTAACAGGAGCTTTACTGTCATTAATTGCTGGCAGATGGAAGCCGGTATTGTCGCGTATCATATCACTAATTGCATTAAGTGTTAACCTGATTATTATTGTATTCATTATTTTACGTCCCGATCAGCTAAAGAGTGGTTGGATAACCGATATCAAGTTCGACTGGATTCCTGAGTTCGGCATAAGCCTTCATTTCGCACTTGACGGACTGAGTCTTGTATTATTGGTACTGACATTCTTCCTGGGGATAATCTCGGTCTTAATTTCATGGAAAGAAATCAGTTCCAGGGTTGGTTTTTTTCATTTCAACCTGCTACTTATTTTAGCTGGAATTACAGGCGTTTTTCTTTCACTCGACCTCTTCCTGTTTTATTTTTTCTGGGAACTTATGCTGGTTCCGATGTATTTTCTGATAGGTATTTGGGGGCACGAAAACCGTACAGCGGCTTCAAATAAATTCTTCCTGTATACACAGGCCAGCGGCTTGTTGATGTTTATCTCAATACTGGCACTTTATTTTATTCATGGAAATTCAACCGGAGTATATACTTTCGACTATTTACAATTGCTTGGAACTGAGATGCCTGCCACTGTTTCAATGCTTATAATGTTAGGATTCCTTGCAGCTTTCCTAGTAAAACTTCCGGTGGTGCCATTCCATAACTGGTTACCTGATGCTCATACTGAAGCACCTACTGCCGGAAGTCTTATTCTGGCCGGGCTGCTCTTAAAAACAGGAGCATATGGATTATTCAGATTTATTATCCCATTATTTCCCTCAGCATCAGTTGTTTTTGCTCCGGCAGGAATGCTTCTTGGTGTTATAGGCATCCTCTATGGTGCCAAACTTGCATTTGCACAAACCGATCTTAAACGGCTCGTGGCGTATACAAGTGTAAGCCATATGGGATTTGTAATACTTGGTGTTTTTTCATTTAACGAACTTGCCTTCCAGGGTGTTGTGATGCAGATGATTGCTCATGGAATTAGCACCGGGGCATTATTTATTCTTGTTGGCCAGCTCTATGAGCGAATACACACCAGGGATATAAACAAAATGGGAGGATTGTGGGAGAAGGTTCCTAATATGGGAGTCGTAGGTCTGATATTCTCAATGGCCTCCCTGGGGTTACCCGGTTTGGGAAACTTTATTGCCGAACTGCTGATATTGACGGGGGCTTTTAAGGCAAATATTCTGATGTCGTGTCTTGCATGTCTTGGACTGATTGCAGCTACAATATATTCTTTGAGGATAGTTCAGAAAGTCTTTTTGGGAAGGGAGAATAATGATTGGAAAATAACGGATCTTAATTTACGTGAAAAAATTGTATCAGCCACACTTGTAATTGTCATCGTCTGGCTTGGTCTTTTTCCAAAGCCGGTGTTCGGTATTTCAAAACCAGCAATTATAAAAACGCTGGATTCTATGGAAAATATAGATCTGAATCAACCTGTCAGTTTAAGCAATTATCCTTCAGAGAAAAGTCTGTTTCACTTTGTCAAAAGCAACCTGGTATTAATGAATAAGATATGACAGTAACCGATTTTTTATGTCTGACTCCATTTCTTATTATTGCAGCAGCACCTGTTGTAATTATGATTGTAATCTCACTCATCCGTAATTACAATGTAGTTTACGGATTTACTGTATTCTCTTTATTGCTGGCCTTAAGCTCTCTCTTCCTGATTCTTCCTTCATTACCTCATTCGATTGAACCATTGTTTATTATTGATATCTATAGTCTGTTTTTTCTCGGCATTATTTTAATTTCTGCTTTACTGGTCACTTTGCTGTCATACGATTATATTAAGCACTCTGAAGGAGTAAGGGAAGAGTACTATTTAATATTGTTAATCTCCACTCTTGGAGCAGCGTTATTAGCTGTAACAAATCACTTCATTCTCTTTTTCCTTGGTATTGAGACACTTAGCATTTCCCTCTATGTTATGATTGCTTACCAGAGAACAAAAAATACTTCCATAGAGGCGGGAATCAAATATCTGATACTAGCTTCAGTGTCTTCCGCATTTCTGTTATTCGGTATGGCGCTGATCTACACTGCATTTGGTACCATGCAGTTTTCTTCCATTGTTACTTTATTAAGCAACAATTCATCTTTATCACCTCTTGTTACCGCCGGATTTACTATGATGCTTGTGGGTATCGGCTTCAAACTAGCTCTTGTCCCTTTTCACATGTGGACCCCTGATGTATACCAGGGAGCACCCTCACCGGTATCTGCATATATTGCCACAGTATCAAAAGGAGCCGTAATGGCGGTATTGATAAGGCTCTTTTTTAACATGAGGGGTTATGAAAATCAGTATTTGTTTATGGCAATTTCCGGTATTGCCATACTCTCAATGTTAGTTGGAAATCTTTTGGCATTAAGACAAAAAAACATAAAAAGACTACTGGCATACTCTTCAATTGCCAATATGGGGTATCTGTTAACAATACTTGCAACAGGAAGCAACAAGGGAATACAGGCATCTGTTTTTTATCTTATTTCATATTTTATTACCACTCTCGGTGCTTTTGGAGTGATTTCTCTACTTTCAACCTATAAACATGAAGCTGAGAACATTGAAGATTTTAAAGGTCTATTCTGGAAAAGACCATGGATTGCGGTCGTATTTACGCTTTCCCTTCTCTCTCTGGCAGGAATCCCCATAACTGCAGGTTTCATAGCAAAATTCTATGTGATTTTTGAAGGTATGAAGGCAGGACTTATGGTGCTTGTATTCTCACTTATAATAAACAGTGTCATCGGGTTATATTATTATCTCAGGGTTATTACCTCACTGTTTTCATCCGCGAATGAAAAGATACTTCCTGATATTTCTCTTTCAGGGCGTATTACCCTCGCAATTATCGGAGCAGGGATATTATTATTGGGTGTTTACCCTGGTTGGCTGATCGATTTTATTGTAAGATTTGTAAATCTCTGATCTCATAATCCTTCATTTTTCTATTCAATAAGAGAATTTCCGGGTAACATTCATTATTCGAATGTGATTCCATTTTATTGATTCGATTTCACTGATAGGGCACAGTGTGAACTCAAGGGACGATTTGGTGTTAATGATATAACAGTAAATATTTATTCAATGATTAATATTCCAGCAACAGATAAGAAAAGAGTGGTGATAGTAGGTTGCGGATTTGCCGGATTAACGCTTGCCAGAAAACTCCGAAAGACAGGTTATCAGGTAGTTATACTTGACAAACATAATTATCATCAGTTTCCGCCACTTTTTTATCAGGTTGCCTCTGCAGGACTGGAAGCCAGCTCAATTCTTTTTCCAATCAGAAAGATTTTTCAAAATTATCAGGATTATCATATAAGAAAAGCTGAAGTAATATCTGTTGATTCAGCAAATAATCAAATAATTACCTCAGCCGGAAGTGTTGCTTACGACTATCTTGTACTCGCGCATGGTGCCACTAATTCTTTTTTCGGATCAGCGGAAATGCGGAAATATTCAAAGGGAATGAAAACAATTGCAGAAGTTCTTGAGCTGAGAAATCACCTTTTGATGAATTTTGAAAATTCGCTTGTTGCAGACAACGAAAAAGAGCGTGACAGGCTTCTTAATATTGTCATCATAGGAGGAGGCCCGTCGGGTGTTGAGATCGCGGGGGCTCTTTCAGAGATGAACAAATATGTGATTCCAAAAGATTTTCCTGAACTTAAAAACATAAAGGCTAAAATTTATCTGATTGAAGCTGCCGGCCGGGTACTGAATCTGATGACTGCGAAATCTTCTTCGAAAGCACAACAGTTTCTAGAAAAATCAGGCGTACAGGTACTTACCAGCACTAAAGCAGTGGGTTGCGATGAATGCACTGTTTTTTTCGATTCGGGACTTAACATAAAAACAAACATGATTATCTGGACTGCCGGGATAAAGGGAAATCTGATTGCCGGTCTCGATCCTGAATGTTTTGGAAGAGGAGGCCGGTTGATAGTTGACATAATCAATACAGTAAAAGGGTACACTAATATTTTTGCACTGGGCGACATTTCACTGATGTCAGAGGGAACATATTTAAACGGACATCCACAGGTAGCGCAGGTTGCAATACAGCAGGCAAAGACATTATCGGTAAACCTTGCAAGAATGAAAAGCGGTAAAAATCCAATTGAATTCCGGTACCGTGATCTTGGAACAATGGCAACTATAGGCAGAAACCTTGCTGTTGTGGAATTGCCTTATATTAATTTTCAGGGTATTTTCGGGTGGTTCGTTTGGATGTTCATTCACCTTATGAGTATCGTCGGGGTAAAGAACAAACTGGTAATATTTATAAACTGGGCCTGGAAATATTTTACTTATGACCAGTCTACCAGATTGATACTCAGGCCCAGAGATCATACTTAGATTTTGCCTTTCGTACTGAGATTATACGTGCCTGATGATATCAAATAATGAATTTATTAATATTATTGGCAATCATGAAGAAGATATTACAAACTGCTTGAAAATCAATGCAATTACCCTAGCACCAAGGCCTGCCTGCCGGTAGGCAGGGGAGTAAATTAAAATTGGAATTGCAAAGAAATAGGGAAATGATTATTTTGTTACCTCTATTATTCAGTTAAAACCGGAATATGAATGCTATGCCTTTTGTAATCGGAACCATTGCAATTTTTGCTATCGCATACCGGTTATATTTCAGTTTTGTTGCGGCAAAAGTGGCTGTGAAAAATGAGCTGGCACTTACTCCGGCACACACATTATATGACGGGCAGAATTATTACCCTATGAACAAATGGGTTTTATTCGGTCACCATTTTGCAGCAATTGCGGGTGCAGGGCCGCTCGTCGGACCGGTTCTGGCAGCACAGTTCGGATTTATGCCCGGTTTTCTATGGATGCTGATTGGGTCAGTTATGGCCGGTGCAGTTCATGATTTTATTATTCTCACGGCCTCGGTACAGCACGATGGCAAATCGCTGGCTGCAATAGCAAAGGCTGAGATCAACAAGGTGAGTGGCGCAACTACCTCATTTGCAATAATTCTGATTATTATTGTTGCTCTGGCAGGTCTGGGACTAGTTGTCGTCAATGCACTGGCTGAGAGCTCATGGGGTACTTTTACAATTGCATCTACAATACCAATAGCCATTATCATGGGCTTATGGATGTTTAAAATAAGGAAGGGAAAAACTCTCGAAGCTACTATATTCGGAGTAATTATGCTTGTTCTGGCAGTTATCTTAGGACGATATATTCCTGATTCACCTTTCGCATCATGGTTCACTTTTGACCATAAAACTCTAACAATAATAATAGCAGTATACGGTTTTTTCGCTTCCGTTCTACCCGTATGGATTCTTCTTTCTCCACGCGACTATCTAAGTTCCATTATGAAGATTTCTGTCATTGGATTATTGGCCGTAGGATTAATAATTGTAGCCCCTGAGATAAAAATGCCTGCTTTTACCGATTTTATAAATGGTGGAGGTCCTATTATCCCGGGAAAACTCTTTCCATATCTTTTCATTACGATCGCATGCGGGGCCATTTCAGGTTTTCATGCCCTGGTTGGTTCGGGGACTACTCCAAAGATGATTATGAAAGAGTCTCATATAAAGACCATTGCTGTTGGTTCGATGCTAACTGAGGGAGCCGTCAGTATAATGGCTCTTATAGCAGCTACAAGCCTTCTTCCTCTCGATTATTTCCAAATAAATGTTCCCATTGATAAGTTTCAGGCGTTACTTCCCCAGCTTAACGCGATGGGATTTACAGAGTCAAATTTGGATCAACTCTCTACAAGTGTTGGTGAAAAAATTGCAGGCCGCACAGGAGGTGCAGTATCTCTGGGTGTGGGGATGGCTTATATTTTCTCATCTATACCAGGAATGAAACATCTGATGTCATACTGGTACCATTTTGCGATTATGTTTGAGGCACTCTTCATCCTTACAACAATTGACGCAGGAACAAGAATCGGAAGGTTTTTGCTTCAGGAAACTATTGGCAAGGTTTATAAACCATTTCAGAAGACAAACTCACTTCCGGGAAATCTTATATCAAGCGGGATAATTGTTTTTGCCTGGGCTTATTTTATTTATACCGGTTCGGTGTCATCTATATGGCCAATGTTTGGAACTGCAAACCAGCTGCTGGCAACTATTGCTCTGGCGATTGGTACCTCATTTATAATAAACAGGGGAAGGGCTAAATATGCGTGGGTTACGATTCTTCCAATGATATTTGTGGGAATAACCACGATGACTGCTGCTATTCTCAATATAAAAAACATTTACCTGCCACAGGCACAGTCTGAGGAAACTATGCTTCCCGGACTGATAAATCTGATTCTGACTGTATCTATTATAATCTGCGTTTTCATTATTTTCTATAACGCAGTCCCAAAATGGATAGCTGGAATAAAAAATAGTGCAAACAGAAGTTAGCTATTAAAAATCATGAAAAAATTCTTGTGTTCGCTCATTTTTGTACTTCTCTCAGTCAGTTCTTTCGGGCAAACTTCACATTTCGCAACAAGGGCTTCACAGGTTTTCGTTGATACGACCAGAATTGGTATGGTCAACCGGTCTGAACTTTCTGGTAGATGGGATACTCTGCATTCATTTGCCAAACCCTATATTGGGTTGAGTAGTATTTTAATTAAAGAAAATTATAGATATAGTTGATTACAATAGCCATATTACCAATTAATTAATTCAAATTATCATAACTATATGAAGACATTATTTATTCTGTTATTTTCATCATCAATTATTTCTCTGAATGCAAAAGATATAGGCTTATATTATAAAAAAGATTCAGGTAAAGTTCAATTTGCAGTAAATGAAATTCAGAAGGCGTTAAACGAGAAAGGAATTGAAACCGTTAATCATTCAATCTCAGAACTTGATAAGACGCAGGTTAATGAAATAAATATTGTATTGATCAGCAAAAATGATAAAATAGCTAAGAATCTTATTAAAAAGGCAGGTATTAAAAATGCTGCTGAATTAAAAGAGGAAGGTTTCGTTGTTCAAATAGCAGGCAAGGATCAAAAAACGATATATATTTTGGGATATGATGAAGCCGGAACCATGTATGGAGGCCTTGAAGCAGCTGAAATTATTAAAGTTAAGGGGATCGATGCTGTGCAAAACCAGTTGCAGAACGCATACATGAAGGTTCGCGGAACCAAGTTTAACATTCCGCTCGATATGCGAAGTCCGACTTATACCGAACCCAGCGATGCCGCTCAGAACAACATAGACGACATGTGGGACTTCGGGTTCTGGAAGGAATATATCGATAATCTTGCGCGCTACCGATATAACGTTATTTCGTTATGGAACATGCATCCTTTTCCATCGATGGTGAAAGTGCCTGATTATCCTGATGTTGCTTTGAATGATGTCCGGAAGAGTACCGGCATCTGGAAGGAAAATTATTCACTTAACGGCTGGGGCTTTGATGCACCGGAGATTATGAAGAGTCATGAAGTAATTAAGAAGATTACTATCGACGAGAAAATTGAATTCTGGCGCAAAGTTATGGCTTATGGCAAGCAACGAAATGTACAGTTTTACATTGTAACCTGGAATATATTTGTTTATGGAACCGATGGCAAATATGGTATTACGGATAAAGTCGAAAATTCAATTACTACCGACTATTTTCGAAAAAGTGTAAAACAAATGGTGCTCACCTATCCTGATCTTGCCGGAATTGGACTTACAACCGGCGAAAATATGTACGACTATACTGCAACTCAAAAAGAGGAGTGGGCATATGCAACCTATGGACTGGGCGTGGTGGATGCGCTGAAAGAACAGCCTGACCGGAAAATAAATTTTATTCACCGTCAGCACCAGTCCAAAGCCAGTGAAATCACAAAAATTTTTAAAGGAATCACAGAAAATAAGAACATCAATTTCCTGTTTAGTTTCAAATATGCGCAGGCACATGTTTATAGTTCTGTGAATCAGGTTTTTCACCAGGATTTTGTAAAAGATATTCAAAGCGAAAACCTGAAAACACTATGGACACTTCGCAACGATGATAATTTCTATTTCAGATGGGGCGCTCCCGATTTTGTCAGAGATTTCATTAAGAATATACCGTACAATGTATCCGAAGGATTTTATTATGGTTCCGACCAATACGTTTGGGGCAGGGAATTTTTAAGCAAAAACACCACTGGAACACGTGAAATTGAAATTGTAAAGCATTGGTACCAATGGATGTGCTGGGGAAGGCTGGGGTATAATCCCGCCATGGGAAATGATCGTTTTGTTGATATCATTCAATCGCGCTTTCCTTCGGTAAATGCCCGGGAAATGTTCGATGCATGGCAAAGTGCATCCATGATTTATCCACTTGTTACCGGGTTCCATTGGGGATCCCTTGATTTTCAGTGGTATATCGAGTCGGGCCAATCTCAGCCCTCGGTATCAAAAACGCCCTCGGGATACCATGACATCAACAACTTTATCAACCTTCCACCTCATAGAGGAACTGAAAATGTCTCTATTCCTGACTATGTTTTGTCTTTTCTTTCAAATACCCCTGTAAAAGGAATTACACCACTGCAGGTAGCAGAAAACATCATAAAAAACGCAGACCTCGCATTAAACTGGCCAGATAAACAAAATCCCGTTAACTCAACACAGCTTCGTATTACGATTGATGATATCAAAACCATGGCATGGTTAGGTAAATATTATGCACATAAAATTAAGGCTGCCACCTACTTAGCTATTTTTAGGGAAACACTTCAAAAAGAGTGGCAAAATAAGGCTATCTATGAGTTAAATAGTTCTGCCGCTTATTGGAGACATTATGCAACACTTGGGTTATCTAATTACCACAATCCAATATGGACAAACCGTGTGGGCATTGTAGATTGGAAAGAAAACTTTCAGTGGGCACTTTACGAAATTACTTCAAATGGAGGGAAAATAGATCTGGCATCGATGAAACCCACATCAGGTGGTACAATACTCGAGGCAGAAGATATCAGTAATATTGCTTCGGTAATTCAGACAAAGGTTAGCGGATTTACAGGAACGGGTTATTTTGGGAAGGGAGATGACCATATGAGACAGCAGTATAAATGGAGCTACAATGCTCCGGAATCAGGGGAGTATATACTGGAATTCAGATACACATTAAATCGTGAAGATGTATTTTTAACATTTTTGGAAGTTAATGAAATAAAGTATAGAGAAATTGAATTCTGGAATACCGGAAATACAGGTGCCTGGGCTTTTGTGCGCATTACCGCAAATCTTGAAAAAGGTGTTAACACAATCGCCATTTCACCTGAAGACTATGTGATGCTGGATCATTTAAACATCATAAGTAACTGATAAAAAATTGGGCGAATACTAAAGATTTTGAGTTCCAGACTAACAGTCTGAATTCACCCGGGATTTAAACTTGCAACTATAATTCTTTAATGAATATTATCAACAGAGAATGATAACAATTGGATTTTCAAGAGCTTCTGATGAGGGAAAATATCAACTTTATGTAAAATGGCTCAAAAGCATCGATCCATCGTTTGAGTATGTAAACTTTTATAAGATGAATACTTCGGATGCACTTGGAGCCCTTGAAAATTGTTCAGGACTCGTTCTTACAGGTGGGGCCGACGTGCACCCCTCAAATTACGGAAAAGATGAGGAAGTGAATCGTTGTGAGTGTGACCCGGCCCGCGATATTCTCGAATTCGCCCTTATTGAAAAGTCAATGAGCCTTAAGATGCCAATTCTGGCTATCTGCCGTGGTGAACAAATCCTGAACGTAAGTCAGGGTGGCGATTTGATAGTTGATATACCTTCTGATCATGGCAAAAAAGTAATTCATTCTTCCGACACCGAAAGTCTTGCAAGTCATAGTGTTAGTATTGAAAAGAAAAGTATTCTCTTCCGTTTGATCGGAAAAACAGCTTTTGATATTGTCTCTGTTCACCATCAGGCAGTGAAAACCCTGGCCCCGTGTTATCGCCCTACAGCTTTTGCAGGCGATGGAATTATTGAAGCATTTGAATGGCTGTATCCGGAAGGGAAAAGTTACTTAAATGCCGTTCAGTGGCACCCCGAAAAGGGTGATTATTATAATGAATTAAGCCAGATAATTGGTAAGGATTTTATTGAAATGGCACATTCATTCGGCATTAAGTAATTATTTAGTGTTACAAGCTATTTTTAATTTGTGCAGGAGGAATAATATGGAAATAAAAGACGGTATAAATACCTTTTACGCGAAAACTCAAGAAGAGTGGCGAAACTGGCTCGGGAAAAATCACCGGACAGAAAAATCAATTTGGCTGATATTTTATAAAAAAGGGAGTGGTATACAAAGTACCAATTATTCTGAAGCTCTGGAAGAAGCACTCTGTTTTGGATGGATCGACAGCAAGGCAAATAAAAGAGATGATGTAAGTTATTACCAGTATTTTGCAAAGCGAAAACCTAAAAGTAACTGGAGTAAAGTAAATAAGGAAAAGGTTGCAAAACTAATAGAAAAGGGACTTATGACATCTGCAGGTTTTGAATCGATAGAAATTGCTAAAAATAATGGATCATGGTCAGCACTGGATAAGGTGGAAGAACTTATTATTCCTGAGGACTTAAAACTGTTATTCGACAAAAACAAAATGGCATTTAAAAACTGGGAGCAATTCCCTCCGTCATCAAAAAAAGGAATACTGGGGTGGATTTTAAGTGCAAAGCGTCAGGAGACCAGGCAAAAACGAATTGAAGCAACGGTTGAACTTGCTGAGAAAAATATTAAAGCAAATTAGCTCCGCGTTAAGCAAGATCTATTGTAAACATCATTCAAAAACAACCGTCTTATTGTTATAGACAAATACCCGATCTTCGAAAACAAGTTGCATGGCTTTAGCAAGTGCAGCGGTTTCATTTTCTTTACCTGCTTTTATAAGATCAGCCAATTTAAACGAATGATTTATTGAAATAATTTTTTGGGTTATTATGGGCCCGTCGTCGAGATCGTTTGTTACGAAATGAGCAGTCGCTCCGATAATTTTAACTCCACGCTTAAATGCCTGGCTATATGGATTAGCTCCTATAAATGCAGGTAAAAATGAATGGTGAATATTAATAATTTTCAATTTGAATGAGTCTATAAATTCCGGAGTAAGGATCCGCATAAACTTAGCAAGTATCAAATAATCAGGTCTGTAAGGTGAAATTATATTCATCAGTTCAGATTCAAAATTTTCTTTGCTTTTGTTTTCATGTGATACATAATGAAAAGGAATACCAAATCTTTCAGTGATATTTTTCAGTTCAGGGTGGTTACCAATTACACCCAATACATTTGCCCCAAGGGTTTTGAAATGGTTTCTTGTGAGGATATCACTCAGGCAGTGATATTCTTTTGTAACCAGGACAACAATTTTTTTCTCCGGTAACGGATTTACCTTCACAATTGAATTGGATGGTAATACTTTTAGAATTGAAGTCTCAATTTCTGTTGGATCGGTGATCCTGTTGACTGCTATCCTGACAAAGAATTTGTTTTCTTCCAGATCGACATGCTCACGCATTGAAATAATATTGCAGCCGCTTTTTGCCAGAACTGATGCTATGTCCGCCACCAGACCTACGCGATCCTCGCATTGAATAAGTATATTCACCTGTTACCCTGTTTAGTTAAGATAGTAGTAATTATTTCAAAGTTAGTTGTTTTATTGAAAAAGTTCTGTAACCATATGCAGAACTTTGACTTGTTTCGGGGTTTAAAAAAATTGGTGATGCGAGCTAAAAAAGGTATTATTACACCCGAAAATTATAAGTAACAGAATATGGAGTTTTTTCAATCCCTCTTTGATTGGTACATGGCCAATCTGAACTATTTTACAGTAGCACTTCTTATGGCTATCGAGAGTACATTCATTCCTTTGCCATCAGAAATAGTTGTCCCATTTGCGGCCTATAAGGCTGCACAGGGTGACTTGAATGTATTTCTTGTCGTGGTTTTTGCAACTATCGGAGCATTATCGGGTTCACTAATAAATTATACTCTGGCATATTACCTTGGACGTCCAATTGTTTACCGATTTGCTGAATCGAAGGTCGGAAAACTCTTTCTACTGTCAAGAGAAAAAGTTGAACACGCAGAGAATTATTTCATCAAAAACGGAAAAACTTCAACCTTTATAGGAAGACTGGTACCGGGAGTCAGGCATCTGATTTCTATACCTGCCGGTCTGGCCAGAATGAATCTCCGTGACTTTATGCTCTATACATTTGTAGGAGCAGGGATCTGGAACATTATTCTGGCAATAATCGGTTATTACCTTTATGAGATGAGAGAACAGATCTTTCCTTATATTGGCCACATACTACTTGCCATGGGTGCTTTGTTTGTTATTTACCTCATTGTAAAAGAACAGGTAAAAAGGAGGAAAAAGATGAACTCAAAACCTGAGTGATAAACAGCTTAATCCGCCGTCGACTTTACGAAATTCAGACACATCAAGGATAATAGTCTCAAAACCAGCCGATTCTATTTTTTTTCTTGTTTTCGGGAAGCCTTCCGGTACAAGAACCTTGCCATTTATCCACAATGAATTGGCAGCGTAACTTTCCTCTTCATCAACCAATATCCTCTTAAACTTCTTAAAAACCTCAGTTTGTTTAAATTCTCCGGCAACCAGCAAAGTGTTGTTTTCGAGAAACGATACTCCTGATTTCAGGTGCAGCATATTTTTTAAGGGCACTTTGGTAGCGGTCATTCCGTTTTTTTCAAGGATTCTGATCATCTGATCGGCACCTTCAATATTTGTCCTCTTCGAAATCCCAATGAAAAAATGATCACCATCCATCATTATATCACCGGTTTCAACTGTTCCGGGTAGGGTGATTTTTTCAATGTTTTTGTAATATCCTAAAAGGACCGTATATAGGCTCTCTGTCTCTCCACGTCGTGATTCAGCTCCGGGACTGGTTATCACAGCACATTTCTTTGTACAAAGCGCAACATCCTCAATAAATGTTGAATCCGGATACTTTTCCAGAGGTGGAAGAATTTTTACTTCAAGTCCTAAACGTTTTAAGGTCGCTGTATACGTCGAATGCTGTTCAAGGGCAAGCATATAGTCTGGCTGACCGGTATCTGAAGATCTTAGACCGTTGATAATTGACCATGCCGGAGTTCTGACGATTGAATACTTAAACATTATGAGCTGTATTGGATTCAGATTACTTTTTATTTCCCGCAGATTGCGCAGATTTTCGCAGAAATGGTTTTGATCCGCATTAATCTGCGAGATCTGCGGGATAACTTCACGGGATATTCAGATCATCATCTCTTCTTACGAGATCAGGAGAGAATGCCGGCAGACACACAGCAATATATTCAGCACCTCCCTCAAATGGGGTGCTATATTGCACCCATTCATCCTTCTCTGTTAAAATACACTGACCCTCCTCAACGATGAATTCCTCATTCCTGGTTATAATCCTGAGTTTTCCTTTCAGCACAACAGTGTATTCGTTAAACCTTGGAGATTGTCCGGGTTCGTTCCACCCCTGTGGACTTTTCATCCTTGCGATACTTACTTCATTTGTTTTGCTGTTGACCTTTCCGAAGAACTCCTGAATGATTTTTCCCCTCGTACCTGCAGCCTTTATAATTGACGGTGATTTAAATAGTTGTGCCATAGCAGTAAGAATAATTATGAATTAATTTTCAATATATATGAATTTCATTTCGTTAATGCTTTTCGGTTGTATATAATTCGATTGTTTAATATTCTTAATTCAGCTTATCTTCTGTTTAAACTCAACTTCAGAAACTCCAAACTTTATGCATTCCGGTCTCTCCTTAAAAATATTCGAAAATTTTATCAATTATCTCAAGCCCTGCTCTTTTCCCGGTATCGCTGTAGATAAGATTGTTTTTTTTATCATACAGGTTAAGGTGAACATCTGAATCAATACTCTCCTTTATTCTTCTCGACATATCACCTGATACCGGAGCCATCAGCTCACCGAATGTATTCTTACGGACAACAATTTTCAGTGTACTCTTTTTATTCACCAGTGAAAGAGTCACACTATTCTCGTCGTGACTGATACCGGAGATTTTTGAATTGTTATATGTGCTGTATATCAGAAATTTATTATCAAAATAAAGGAATGATATAAAGCCTATAAAGAACTTACCCCTCCAGGGGATCTTTGCGACGGAAAAGGTAAGAGAGGTCTCTTTATTGCTGAAATTATTAGTCTGGATCCAGAGCCATGCTTCCGGAAATGAGGTACCCCAGTCTTTTTCGATATATCCTTTTCCTCCTGTGAAATTAATAACAGTATCATTTACATTTATACTACCCGAGAGCGAGTGATTAACCGATATTATTCCATGTTTACATTCCATGTATGGTACGAAGGAGTACCACCCCATTATACCGGGAGAAAACAGACTTTTAGGATAACTGATTCTGTTACTGTATTCCAGTTGACCTTTAATGTTTAAATTTTTATTATCAATATTCAAGTCGATGTAATTATCAGTAAAAACTGAATTCCCTATTTTGATAAAAACTTTATTCGTATCCCACGAAAAACTTTCCAACGGGTAATTTATGTAGTTTGACTGACCGGTTGTCCCATTGATTACCTGAATAAATGAATGAGGATCTTTCTCATTAATGGAGATTCCGGGAATGAACGACCAGACCTCCTTCAAATCTGAAGAAACATGTTTAAAATACCAGCCTTCGAAATACCTTTTGTTTTTCAGGTTGCCCTGAAAAACTTCCGGTTTGTAAATCCTGAAATTCATAGAGAACGCTTCCAGATTATAACAATTCAAAAAGATTATTGTTTAACTGCACATGCTCACTTTACTGCCGACTTGTAAACCGTATCTCTTACATATTCAGCCCATTCCAGATGAGTTTTTTGAGATGTAAATGTCTGGAAGGGGATTGGCTTTCCTATTCTTAAAGTAACAGTTGAGTTATGTTGTTTATGCATTTCAAGCGGAAGAAGGATTATTTCAATGGACATTTTAATTCCAAGAAACTTTCTGAGTCTGTCTACTCTATAAAAAAGATTGGAGTTCCTTCCTTCAATAAAAACCGGGATAATGTCTCGCTTAAACTGAACAGCTTTGGTAATAAATGTTTTTTGCCAGACCGGGTCGGAGATCACCCCTTTCTTTCTGCGCGAAACAATACCTGCAGGGAATATCATTATCTGCGAATCTGATTCGAAAAGCTGATTGAATTTTCCGACCGTATCCTTCGTATTGGTCCCGAAAACATTTACTCCGAGAATTACTGGTTTAAGATTCGGGATGTAGTTAAACAACTGATTCGATGGTGATATAACGTTTGGAAAGAAACTGTAAATCGTACTTAGAAAAGCAAGGGCATCCATTCCTCCTACAGGATGATTTGCAACAAATACAAATCTGCCCGATACCGGAATATTTTCACCACCCTTAATATCTACACTGACATTCCAGTCCTTAAGGACACTATTTACAAATGGGACTCCTGTTTTATTGCGGTTCCTGTGAATGGTTTCATTCAATTCATCCTGTCGGACAAGCTTTTCTATCAGTCTGATAATGAAACGTGGCAGTGAATTTACGAATTTCGATTTACTGCTTCTGATAGCCTTCTCAATATCAATGATTCTTGTAATTTCCTCCATAACAGATTATCTTATTTCAGAAAGAGTTCCGGCAAGCCACTTTCAGTAAATAAAGGCCAGGTTTCTGCTTCACTGATCCCCGTCCGTAAACAATTCGGATTTCTATTGCAGGATCAGTTATCTCCGAAATCCTCAGCATATTATCGTTCCGTGATGGAGCTATTACTGGTTTTGCCTTTTCCTTTAACTCACCAGTTACTTTACCTGGCCATAAATAAATCAATTTGGCAGAATCATCCGATTCCCCTTATTGATTTCACAAATTTATTAATTTTTGCCGGCAAAGGAGCCTTCTCTTCCAGAGATCTTATAAATGCACTACCTATAATAACTCCGTTTGCAAACTCACAGGCTTTATTGTAGCTCTTATTGTCTGATATTCCAAAACCAATAAGTTTCGGACTTCTCAGATTCAGATTATTAAGTTTTTCAAAATAGTCGGTATTTGATTTTGAAAAGCCTCCGGTTCCACCTGTAGTTGCAGATGATGATACAACATATAGAAATCCCTTTGAAATACTATCCAGATATTTTATTCTTTCATCAGGACTTTGAGGTGAAACAAGAAAAGTATTTAAGACATTATATTTCATAAAAAGAGAATTGTACGCTTCAAGATATTCATCCACAGGAAGATCAGGTATAATGGTTCCATCAATTCCGGTTTCATTGCATTTAATAAGAAACTTTTCCATACCGAATCTGAACACCGGATTTATATATCCCATGAGGATGATCGGAATGTCTGTAATCTCTCTTACTTCCGAAATCTGTTCAAACAGAAGGTTTAAAGACATGCCATTTGAAAGCGCTGTTTCACTGCTTCTCTGAATAACTGGTCCATCAGCTACAGGATCGCTGAAGGGCATGCCTATCTCTATCATATCAACTCCGGCCTTGTCAAGTTCCTTTATAATTTCCATAGTATCACACAGTTCGGGATAGCCGGCAGTAAAATAAATTGAAAGTATATTTGTCTTTTTATTCGTGAAAAGAGTATTTATTCTGTTCATCTGGTTCTTTAATAATAAATTAAAACTCATCCTTCGCTCCGAAATAAGCCTGCATATCTTTATCCCCTCTTCCTGAGATGTTTACAACAACCACATCAGTCTGCTTAAGATTCATCTTACCCAATGCTGCAAGTGCATGAGCTGATTCAAGAGCCGGAATTATCCCCTCCAGTCGTGTGAGTTCAAACGCAGCTGCGAGGGCCTCTTTATCAGTGACATTCAGGTAAGTCGCCCTTCCTGATGTTGCAAGATATGCATGCAGTGGACCAACTCCGGGATAATCAAGACCCGCAGATATTGAATACGGCTCTGTGATCTGACCATCCTCATTCTGCATAAGAAGGGTTTTGCTTCCATGAATTATGCCGGGTGATCCTACCGAAATAGTTGCAGCTGTTTCATTTGTACCGGCACCTTTTCCTGCAGCTTCAACACCGATTAATTTTACATTCTTCCTTCCGATATATTTAAAAAATATTCCCGCAGCATTACTTCCCCCACCCACACATGCAACAATATAATCCGGATCTTCACGTCCTTCTTTTACCAGAAGCTGTAACATCAACTCCTCACTTATTACTGATTGAAACTTCGCCACAAGGTCGGGGTAGGGATGGGGCCCGACCACTGAACCGATAATATAGAATGTGTTTTCAGGATTGCTTATCCAGTCGCGCAAGGCTTCATTTGTCGCATCTTTTAGTGTTTTATTTCCGCATGTGGCCGGAATTACTTTTGCACCAAGCATCTCCATCCTTTTTACATTGGGCTCCTGCCTTAACATATCTGTTTCACCCATATAAACAACACATTCCATGCCCATAAGAGCACACACCGTAGCAGTTGCCACACCATGCTGACCTGCTCCGGTCTCTGCAATTATCCTGGTTTTTCCCATCTTCCTGGCAAGTAGTATCTGCCCGATCGTATTATTGATCTTGTGCGAACCTGTATGATTTAAGTCTTCTCTTTTGAGGTAAATTCTGGCTCCGTACTTTTTACTGAGCCGTTTGGCAAAGAATAAGGGAGATGGCCTGCCTGCGTAATCCGCCAGTAACATATTGAATTCATTTTTGAATTCCTCAGATTCAATGATGTCGAAGTAAACAGCTTTAAGAGATTCAATATTGTCTCTTAGCATTTCAGGAATGAATGCCCCGCCATACTTACCATAGTATCCCCTGCTGTCTGATATAAATGTCTTATTCATAGCTATTTATTCATTTTTTCTTACTACATCAACGAAACTTCTTAAGCTTTCGTAGTTTTTGAGTCCGGGTTTAATCTCAAATCTGCTGTTCAGATCAATTCCATAGAATCCATTTACAGAAATTGCCGAAATTCTTTCAACGTCGTCGGGAGAAATACCGCCGCTTAGAAAAAAGGGATGTCCCAGGTCATAGTTCCCCAGTTCTTCCCAGTTGAATCTGGTTCCTGATCCGCCGAAGCCTGTTGTTAAGGTATCGAAGAGAAAATAATCCGTACATAATACATACTCAGCGCATTTTTCAAAAGCATATTCTTTTTTTATACTGAAGCTTTTTATTACTCCGGTCCCGGTTTCTTTAAGTAACTGGCATAGATCAGGTGATTCATTGCCATGGAGTTGTACAAAATCGAGCGAGTATCTGGTAACCGCGTTGATTATCTTATCAAATGGTTCATTAACGAAAACGCCGGTTCTTTTTATTTGTGGTGAAAGATCTTTGAGATCTGATGGATCAAGAATTCGCTCAGCATACCTTTTTGATGAAGGGTAGAAAATGAAACCCATCAGATCAGGAACCAGACCGGAAATTGATTTAATATTATCCGCATATACCATTCCGCATATTTTAATTTTCAGATTCATATTGTAAATTTTTTTAAACCGGAAATGAACTCAGCGGCACTTTTCCCGGGATCGTTCGATCCCATAAAATGTTCGCCGATAAGGAATGCATCATATCCTCCTGAAAACAACTTCATTACATCATTTATTGTCTGAAATCCGCTTTCAGCAACTTTCAGACAATTCTCAGGTAGAAGAGGCAGAAGATTCATTGAGTTTTCCATGTTTATCCCAAATGTTTTAAGATTTCGGTTATTTACACCCACAATTCTGATCCTGTTATCCAGCTTTTCAAGATCCTCTGAATCATGGATTTCAAAAAGAACCTCCAGGCCAAGTGTAAATGCAAGATGAGTCAGATTTTTTGACTCTTCCATGGTCAAAATTGAGCCGATAAGCAAAATCGCTGAAGCACCAATTGATTTGGATTCTATTAACTGGTATTCATCGATTATAAAATCTTTTCTCAGAATGGGGAATAAAGAATTTTGTGCAACGGATGAGAGATCGTCGTTATGTCCTCCAAAGAATTCATTATCGGTAAGAATTGACATAGCAGATACTCCGGCCCCCGCATAACCGGCAGCTACGTCAATAACTTCTGATGTACTGTTTATTACCCCTTTTGAAGGTGATTTCCTCTTAAACTCTCCAATTACTGCAGGTTCGCTCTTGTTGAGGGCATCATAAAAAGAGATTGGTATCCTCTCGAAAAATGATGATTTCTCAAGTTCTTTGAGAGGGAATTGTTCCTTCCTCAATCTGACTTCAGCTTTCTTAAATGCTGCTATTTTACTAAGTAGATCCATTGTCAGAGTTCAAGAAGTTTCTTAAGTATTATTAGAGCTCTTCCGCTTTTCAACGAAGTCTCTGCAAGCTGAAAACACTCCTGTAAGCTCTTGCCGGAATGGATCTTCGCAAGGGCAACCCCGGCATTGGCAATTACTACATTGTTTTGTGCAGAGGTGCCTTTTCCATCAAGAATGCTGAGAAAAATTTTAACAGATTCTTCCACTGTTTCTCCACCTCTTATCTCCTCCGGCTTTATCACCTGAAATCCTGCCTTTTCAGGCGATAAAAGTTCTTCTTCATTATTTGAGATCAGCTTAAAGCCGCTTGTAAGTGAAATTTCATCATATCCGTCGAGAGAGTAAAGAATAGTGAAGTTCTTGTCTGTCTGCTGGTAAATATAATTGTACAATCTTGCTGTTTCAAGGTTCCATACACCTATGATCTGGTTTGGAGGAAATGCAGGATTTACCATTGGTCCGAGCATATTAAAAAAGGTTTTTACACTAAGCTCTCTTCTTATAGGAGCCACGGCTTTCATAGCCGGATGAAAGAGTGGTGCATGAAGGAAGCAGATATTTGCCTTATCAAGCTGGTTTCTGAGAATATCATGGCTATTGGTAAATTTATAGCCAAGGTACTCCATCACGTTGCTCGATCCGCACGAAGATGATACTCCATAATTGCCATGTTTGGTAACTTTACCTCCTGCCCCGGCGACAACGAACGATGCGAGAGTAGAAATATTAAAAGTATTTTTACCGTCACCTCCGGTACCGCAAAGGTCAATGGGATTAAACTCCGACATGTCGGTAGCAAGACAAAGGTCTATTAGCGCATCACGGAATCCTGCCAGTTCGCTGACGGTTATCATTCTCATCATGTAAACGGTAAGAAATGAGGATACCTGAGAGTTATTAAATTCTCCTGCAGCTATCTTCTTTAAAACAATTCTTGCTTCCTCTCTTTCAAGGGTCAGATGGGATGTGAGCCTCTGAAGTATTTCTTTCATTATTTATATTTTAAGCCAGTTCTGAATAATCTGCCTGCCATATTTTGTCATTACAGATTCGGGATGAAATTGTACTCCCCTGACATCCAGCGTCTTGTGAGATAACGCCATAACACTTCCTGCTTCATCCCTTGCCGTAATTGTCAGTTCAACGGGAAGTTTGTTTTCATTTACCACCCATGAGTGATATCTTCCCGCTGTGAATGTATCAGGGATTTCAGTAAAGAGTTTTTCTTTCCTCTCCTGAATAAAAATTTTTGTTTCCACCCCATGGAAGACAGTATCAAGATTTCTCAGGCTGCCACCAAATGCTTCGGCAATTGCCTGACATCCAAGACATACGCCAAATATACTTTTCGATTGAGCAAACTGAGTTATCATAGCCTTTGTTATTCCGGCCTGATCCGGGAGCCCCGGACCCGGGGATATTAAGATCTTGTCATATTTCTTTATTTCCTCAAGAGTTATCTCATCATTTCTGAAAACATCAACAGCGCTATTTGTCAATTCTTTAAGAAGATGAACAAGGTTGTATGTGAATGAGTCGTAATTGTCGAGTACCAGAATTTTCATACTTTTTGATAGTTTAATTTATATAAGTATCTGAAATCATACATTGACCCTCATTGATTTTCTTCGTTTACCCCAACCCCATGGGGAGCGAAGAAAATCAATTTACTCCCCTTGGGGATGGGGTAAATAAATTGATTTTCAAGCGTTTTGGATTTTGAATGTATTATTACCGAAAGTCATCTTAATTTATATTTATATTTCTGTAGCCATTGAAATAGCTGCTTTCAATGCTCCGAGTTTATTATTTACTTCATTTAATTCATTTTCTTCCACAGATGCTGCCACGATGCCGGCTCCGGCCTGATAATGAAGAGTATTATTCCTGCTTAGAAATGAACGGATCGTTATTGCGTGATTAATATCGCCGTTAAAGCCAATATATCCGATTGCACCTCCATAGAATCCCCGTTTAGAGTTCTCATATTTATCTATAAGCTCCATTGCTTTGAATTTAGGAGCTCCTGAAAGGGTTCCTGCCGGAAATGAGTCTCCAAATATGCGGATTGGATTATACCCTTTTTTCAGATCCCCTTTTACTTCCGATACAAGGTGAATAACATGGGAATAGAACTGGACTTCCCTGAAAGTTTCAACACTTACATTATCTGAATTGCGGCTCAGATCATTTCTTGCAAGATCAACAAGCATTACATGTTCGGAATTTTCCTTTTTGTCATTTGCAAGATCAATTGCGAGGAGTCTGTCCTGTTCATCATCACCTGATCGTTTGAAAGTGCCGGCGATCGGATTTATTCTAGCAACTCCTTTTTCAATAACCAGCTGAGCCTCAGGTGATGAACCGAATAACTTGTATCCTCCATAATCGAAATAAAAAAGGTACGGTGAGGGATTAATATTCCGGAGAGCCCTGTAGACATTAAATTCATCTCCTCTGAATTTTCTGCTGAAATGACGTGAGAGAACAATCTGAAATACGTCACCAAGATGGCAGTGTTTTTTACCCTTTTTTACCATTTCAATAAAATCCTCATCTGACAAATCTGTCTTCTCCTCTTCGGATGTACTGAACTGAAATGAGGCAAGACTGCGGTTTCGTAGTAAACTCTTTACATCTTCGACCTTACTCTTTTCACCTTCAGGAAGGTTCTCTACAAGAATAATCCTGTTGTTAAAATGGTTAATGGCAATAATGTACCTGTAGACGGAATAATGAAGGTCGGGAATCTGGTATTCACCGGGCTTTTTTCTGAGCAAACTTATATCCTCAAAATATTGTACAGCATCATATGAACAGTAACCAAAGAGTCCGTTAGTTGCAGGACCTGAAGCCCCTAATGAATTATAGACGATAAATGACTTTCTGAATGAATTTAATGTTTCAGGAAGAGTGTTTTTATCCTTTATCGAGGTTTTCTCTTTTTCACCTGACAAATAACTTATAGTTATCTGGTAATTTTCAACTATAAACTCAGACAAAACATCGAAACATATGTAGCTCATACTATTGCTGTTACCATGATAGTCTGAACTTTCAAGCAGAATGGTGTTTGGATATTTATCCCTGATCTTCAGATAAATTGTTACAGGAGTAATTATGTCTGCCAGTCCGGGGGGGAACGGGTGCACACTAGTTATCAGTTTTATTTCTTTCATATCGGGTAATACACATTTGATTAAAAACAGAGCGACCTGCCGAAAGCCCGACAGGTCGCTGTTATATAATTAACAAAGCAGTGCTATCTTACCTCAGGCTTTTGCCGGAAAGATCTGCCACCACCAGTTGTTGTTTAATAGTTTCATGCTTTTTATTTCTGAATACAAAGTAACGAAATATTTAAGAAAATATCTCAAAAAGATTGTAAATATTTTATTTTATGAGTATCGGCAATCATGCATATAGATTCATTGATTTTCTTCGATTACCCCGACCCCATGGGGAGCGAAGAAAATCAATTTACTCCCCTTGGGGCTGGGGTAATTGTATTGATTTTCAAGCATTTTGCATTATCTTATTTATGATTGCCGATACTCATATCTTATTTTATTGCCTCAATCGTTACAAATGGTAACTTTTATTCCACAAATTCTGCATTATCAAAGTTCCGGGTGTGAAAGGTTTCCTTCCGCTTTCTTACCCTTGTGGCACCTTTACTGCCGAAGAATCCCCATCCACCACTTCCCAGAAGGAAACCAAGGGCATATAACCCTCCGTTGTTATTCTGTGCAAACATAGTTATTTCATTATTAAACAACATTGCGATAAAATCGAATGGAGCAATAAATCCATGCCATAAACCCCCGAAAAAACCATACTTATGTCCGGTTAGACATGGTTCAACTGCTTCATTCTGAGCACACCCCGATAGTATTATAACTGCTGCCAGCAAAAGAAAAAACAGATACTTTTGAGAATTAATAGTTTTCATATGTTACAGGATTTGGTTGTTTTAATAATTATTCATTCTAAGTAATTAAAAGAGAGACAGTTCGATTGATTTTCCGGAATACTTCCTTTCGTGCTCAAGAAGCCATTTTTTTCTTTTTAGTCCGCCACCGTAACCGGTCAGACTCCCGTCAGAGCCGATAACCCTGTGGCAGGGAATAACTATTGCTATCCTGTTCATTCCGTTGGCATGAGCTACTGCCCTTATGGAATCCGGATTTCCCAAAGCAATTGATTGTTCCAGGTAGGAGCGAGTTGAACCATAGGGTATACTCATAAGTTCATTCCAGACCCTCTTTTGAAACGTTGAACCTGCCATTATCAGAGGTAATTTAAACTCTTTTCTTGCGCCTTCAAAATACTCTGACAATTGTGTCCGGATTAAATTAAAGTATTCATTTTCACCTTCCTGAATTGTTGTATTGAAATACTTTTCAAGGTCCTTGTACTCTTTGCCAAGTATCTTTCTGTCAGCAAACTCCAGTAAGCAGATACCCCCTTCATTTGCACCTGCAATCAGAGTGCCGAGTTCTGTTTCTATGCTGGTAGTCGTTATCATAATAGAACCCTGATTTGGATAATTACTTCTTTTTCCCAGTCAGCAATGCCGTTGCCAGTCCGGCAATGAATAGTCCCAAACTTCCGGCAACCAGCATTTTCTTTCTTTTTTGTTCATCATTTGTCATTTCATTCCATGGTTTCTGACTTTTGCTGAATAACAGAATAACCACCAGAATGAGGGCGATGGCTGCGACTGCAATTGCTATAATTCTGATCATATAATAAAAATTTAATGTTTCAGCATTTTAATGCGGGAGTTTAACCCTGGTTGATTTTATAAACTTAGCGTTTCTGAATCTCATTGCTGACCAGTCATCATCTATTGAAACAAGACGGATCCCATGAAATCCTGAATCATTTAAAATATTCCACCCATGGTCACGATCAATGTCAGATTTATATTTTTTTGAGCTCTTTTTCGGATAACAATACCAGAGAACTCCATCAGCTACAAGATTGTGCAGCGCGATACAGGTAATCTTGTTTACTTCAGAAATACTCTTTACGAAGAGTATTATGAAGCTGTAGGGATACCGCGGGTCAATCTCCCTGTCAATCATAACATTCGGAAGATTCTCCGAAAGTGCAGAAGCAAAACCCTCCTCAGAATTTATCAATGCAATCCGGTCCTGTCCTTTATAATTGAATTTCTCAAGCAGCTTCTGCATATCCTTTTTCTAATTTGACGCCTAAATTACAATAAATATATTTATCCGCTAAAAAACGTTATCTTTGTGATATCAAAATGGGGTGCCTTAATACTACGGGCTGAGATCATACCCTTAAACCTGATCCGGGTAATGCCGGCGGAGGGAAGAAAGAGTATCATATAAATCAGCAGTATGCAATGGCCTCATTTACTTGATGTTAAATTTTATTTAATATTTATGGAAATGAAAAAGTTGCTTTTTTATATTGTGTTGATTCTGATACCTGTCATTTCCGATGCGGTTCCTTATCAGGAAAATATTCCGGGTATTAAAGGCAGGGTGACAGATATGAATTCAGTTCCATTGGCAGGAGCAGCTATTACAATAGAAAATTCCAATATCGGGGTAATATCTGATACTGATGGCAATTACGAGTTATCAGGTCTAAAAGATGGTGTATATAATCTCCGGTTCTCATTTCTGGGTTATGAGAGTGTTTCAAGGAAGGTAGTTCTCAAAGGAGAGATTATTTTAAATGTTACTCTCCTCGAAATGGCGTTTTTGACAGACAATGTTACAGTGAGCTCCACGAGGGCAGGGGAACATTCACCACTGGCATATTCAACAATTGACAAAGAGTTGATCAGAAAGCATAACTCAGGTTCTGATATGCCCTACCTGTTAAGCCTTACGCCCTCTCTTGTGGAAACCTCAGAAGCAGGGAATGGTATTGGTTATACTTCACTTCGTATAAGGGGTACTGATGGGAACAGAATAAATGTAACAATCGATGGTATTCCTCTGAACGACCCTGAATCGCAGCAGGTTTTCTGGGTCGATTTGCCCGATCTGGCCTCTTCTGTCGAGAACATACAGGTGCAAAGAGGAGCAGGAACAAGTACCAATGGAGCAGGAGCCTTCGGGGCAACAATAAGTGTTCAGACAAGCAATCCGCAGAATGAACCGTTTGCAGAAGTAAATTCATCGGCAGGTTCATTTAATACATTCAAGAATGTTGTCTCAGCCGGAAGCGGACTTCTGGGAGGAAAATTTGCCTTACAGATGCGGTATTCCGATATTAAAAGCGACGGATATATAAAAAGAACCGGTTCTGATCACCGTTCAGCATATATTAATGGTGTTATGAGAACCAGTCGCTCACTGCTGAAAGCCAATATAATTCTCGGTGAAGAGCATACAGGAATAGGCTGGTGGGGAGTTCCGAAAGAAATGTTATCCATCGACAGAAGATATAATCCTGCCGGAGAATACACTGATAATGAAGGTAATATACACTATTACTCAAATGAGAGTGACAACTATGTACAGAATCATTTTCAACTTATATACACCCTAAAGATCAATAATCAATTCTCATTTAATACAGCACTTCATTATACTATGGGCAGAGGTTATTATGAAGAGTACCGTCAGGATCAGTCCCTGGCCGATTATGGAATATCTTCATTCAGTATTGGCGATTCATCGATTACATCCACCGATATGGTAAGAAGGAAATGGCTTTCGAATGATTTCTATGGAGCTGTCTATTCTCTTAAATATAAAAACGATCGTGTAGAGGCAGTTGCAGGTGGCGGAATGAACCTCTATCTGGGTGACCATTTCGGTAATATTACCTGGATGAGCAATGCAGGAAGCACAGAGAAAGATTACAGATGGTATCTTAACAAATCGAGAAAAGGCGAGATCAGCCTCTATGGAAAAGTCAATTATTCTTTATCAGATATTACAAGTGTTTTTGGTGATATGCAGTACCGGCATGTGTTTTACAAAATGACTGGTATTGATGACGATCTCAAGAGTATCGACCAAAAACATAATTTTGATTTTTTTAACCCGAAAGCCGGCTTGTTTTTTTCAATCAGTTCTGCACAGGATGCATACATCTCATTTTCAGTAGCTAACAGGGAGCCGACACGTATAGATTTCAAGGAGGCTTCGGGCGATCCGGGAGCAACTCCTGAGTCTGAGACTCTTTACGATACTGAAGTGGGCTATACCCTCAGATCGGGAAAAAGCTCATTTGCAGCTAATCTTTATGGAATGATCTATAAAAACCAATTGGTACCTACAGGTGAATTGAGTGATGTTGGCTATTCCATTATGACAAATGTCCCAAAGAGCTACAGGGCAGGTATAGAGCTCATTGCGACTGTCAGGCTTTCAGAGGTTATAAACTGGAATCTTAATATGACAGTGAGCAGGAATAAAATCCTCAACTTTACGGAACACTATATAGAGTATGACACTACAGACTGGTCATATTCAAATGTACGCAAGGAACTGGGAGAGGTTAATATTGCATACTCACCTTCGTTTACCGGAACGAGCGACCTTTCATTCAGGATTTCAAAACAAATAGGTACCCATTTTATCAGCAAGTTTGTAGGCAGACAATTTATCGACAATACAATGGACCCTGGAAGGGATTTGGATCCGTACTTTGTTAATAACCTGAGGATAGATTATAATCCGGTATTGAGAAATATTAAAGGTGTTGAGATCCAGCTTCTAGTGAACAATATTTTTAATAACCTTTATGAAAGTAATGGTTATGGCGGAAACTGGTATGAAAATGGAATTGAAAAGAGCTGGTCGTATTTTTTCCCGCAGGCAGGAATAAATTATATGTGCAGAATAGGGCTAAAGTTCTGATAATCAATAAATTACAATGCAAATAAGTAATTGGATATCAGATAATTACATAGAGATTTTCGGAGCAATTACCGGAATAATATATGTGTTTCTCGAGATCAGGCAGAGCATCTGGTTGTGGCCGGTAGGGATTGTGACATCGGCGGTTTATATTCTTGTGTTCTTTACAAGCAAGTTTTATGCTGACATGTCGTTGCAGGGATATTACCTGGTAATAAGTGGTATGGGATGGTATTGGTGGGTAAAAGGCGCAGGGCGCAGGGCGGGAGGCACAGGGCTCAGAGCACAGGACGCAGGGCGAAATGATGTGGGTGAAGAGGAGAGTGGGCGAAAGGGTGACTTTGAGACCGGAGACCGAAAACCGGAGACCGAAGAGAAAACAGGATTATTTGTAAGAAGGTTAAAGCGGAAAACCGGTTTGATTCTGGCAGCCGTATTTGTATTTTTATATACTGGAATATGGCTGGTTCTTACAAAACTTACCGATTCGCCGGTACCGGAGTGGGATTCATTTATAACATCATTATCAATCATAGCTACATGGATGCTGGCCAGAAAGAAATATGAACACTGGTATCTGTGGATTATTGTAAATTTCGTTTCAGCAGTTCTTTTTGCAATCAGGGGTCTGTATCCGACAGTTGTATTATATTTGGTATACGGAATTATGTCGTTCGTGGGTCTGACTGCGTGGAAGAAAACAATAGTGATCGATATAAAAGGAAGTGAAACATGAATGACACCTCAATGACTCACACAGTAATCATTGCTGACGGAACCTTCCCGTCACATTCAGTTCCTTTGGAATACATTAGAAATGCCCGAAGAATAATCTGTTGCGACGGCAGCGCAGATAATACTCTTCTTGTCGGATTTTCTCCCTATGCAATAGTAGGTGATATGGATTCATTAAGCGAGGATCTGGCAAACAGGTTTGCCGACCGTATCTTTCGCGACGAAGATCAGGAAACAAATGACCTTACCAAAGCAGTGAACTGGTGCAGGGAGAGCGGGTACAAGGATCTTGTAATCGTTGGGGCAACCGGCAAACGCGAAGACCACACAATTGGAAATATTTCACTCCTGGCTGAATATATTAAGGATGTGAATGTTATAATGGTTACTGACACAGGGATTTTTCAACCCCTTTTGAAAAGTTCCACCATATCTTCGTTTCGCGGACAGCAGGTTTCTATATTTTCTATTGACCCTGAAACTGAAATAACCACTTCCGGATTGAAGTATCCAATCACCAGATCTAAAATAGGAAACTGGTGGATGGCTACGTTGAATGAGGCGCTTGGAGATAATTTCTCCATTGAATTCAGAAGCGGCAGGCTAATCGTTTACCTGAAATTTAAGTAGACCGCAAGACCGCAAGACCGCAAGACAATAATCAGGTTTTAATAACTTCTTTTACCAGATTGATAAGCTGCACCCTGCTTTTTACATTGGTCTTAATGTAGATTCGGTGCGTATGATCTTTTACAGTCTGCAGACTTATAAAAAGTTTTTCTGATATCTCCTTGTTACTTAATCCATTACATATCTCCCTGATAATATCAGTTTCTCTTGGAGAAACCTCGAATTGCTTACAGAACTCGTCAAATGATAACTCCTTTGACGGTTCAGCTATAAATGCCGTGAGCAGGGTTCCATAGTTAAGATATACAGGCAGGAAGGCATTACCTGCAAAGAATGAAAGGATGAAAGCAATAGCTACCGGGATCTGCGACTTGTAGATAATAAGAAGGGTACATTGTATCAGCATTACTCCTGCTATTACAGGAGCAATTAATTGTCGGTCAAAAGTATGAATTACAGACTTACCCTTCCCGGGAAAGTAAATAATACCAGAAACAATAAATGAATAGAACATATTCATTATTATGAAATAATTTCTGATCAGCGAAACAGGTTTTACCTCATTGGTTTTTGCAATAAGATAGCCGACAACTATTATCAGGATAAAATTGATGAGGAGGAATGAAAAAACAAACCATCTGTTGATTTTTCTTCCGGTCAGGCCGCAGGCAAGTTGTATAAGCATAAGCCAGGCAAAAACAAGGAATGGGAGACCAAGAAGTATCGCTATATCTGAAAACCTGGTCATCAGGTCTTCCGAAATGTATGACGAGAGAAAAGCTTTAATTACCACCTGGCCCCATATTCCGTAAAAACCGAAAGTAAAGATGAAAACCTGAAAATAGAGAAGAGTCGAAAAGATCCCGTGACGATATTTTTCCCGCAATTTTGTTGAAAGAATCACGCCACCGGCTGCAATTCCAACGGACAATATAAAAATCAGATAAGTTAAATACTGCAACATTATATAAAGGTATAAACTTTGTTCAACCTGTTTGTCAAAAATAGGTACTACCAAAGTATTGCACTACATACTAAAGTAGTATATTTTAAAATCACTACTAAAGTATGAAGTCGGAGAATTCATACGGAGTTAAATTTGCTTCATAAAACGTTTGGACATTCTCTAATGTAAATTTAAAATTATGGAAACAAATAATGATTACAGGTTAGTTCCAACTTTCGGAAACAGTTTTGGAACCGGATGGCAGGTTATGATGGATAATTTTCTGAGGTTATTCCTGGTTATAATTATATTAAGTATCGTTACAGCTCCATTTAAAATGTTAAACTGGAACCTTGATTTATCAGATCTGCACAAATTCCCATTTAATTTTGATAACGGATTTGATTTTGTACATGATTGGAAAGGTGCCCTTACATTGGGCTCTCTCGGTATTTTTGCAGCTTTCTTTGTTCTTATAGGCATGCTTTATGCATTTCTTATAGCACCTGTATTTGAATATGGTGGTGATATGATCTTTGTGCAGGCTGTAAGAAAAATCAAGCCTGATTTTGAATACCTAATTAAAGGTTTTATGCAGAACTATCTGAGCATTGTACTCGCCAATCTCCTTGTGTTCGCACTCGTGGTACTTGGATTCTTTGCACTCATAATCCCAGGAATTATAATAGCATGCCGGCTTGTTTTTGTTTCCTATATTATTATGGACAAAAAAGTTGACCCGATTGAAGCAGTTGAAATGAGCTGGAAGCTTACACGTGGACATGGATGGCAGATATTTTTTATGGCAATTGCCTCGATTTTCATTTTTATCTTTGGTTTGCTAATGCTGATAGTTGGGATTTTTCCCGCGCTGATATGGATCTGCAGTTCATTCGCATCTCTTTATGAGTCTGTCTTAAGGGAAAAGGAAATAAAGACTGAACCGGTTGTTGCATAAGTGACTATATTATTTTGTTATTAGTCGGTTAAGTGAAAGAAAAAATATTTTAACTTTATCTTTTACTTTAATATCCGGGAAAAATGAAAACAAGAACTCTGCTTTTACTGCTTGGCATTTTGCTGATCTTACCTGCAACTTCAAACGGACAGGTAGGCAACCTGCTCAGGAATAAAATGAATAAGGTTGTTAATGCCGGAGCAAAAACTGCCAACAAAGAAGTTGATAGTCAGATTGATACGGCAGTAAATAAAGAAGCTGAAAAAGCCAGAGATAAGGCTGCAGCAAATAATGAGGAGAGTAAGGCAGCAAATAACCAACCTGCAACTGCCGGAGGAAACTCCGAACAGGGAAGTCAGGCTTCCGGTGGAACAGCGATGAGCGGTTTATTTGGAAACAAGATTGATCTTAAATATAAGGAGGATTACAGCTTTACCTCAAGGATATATATGGTTTCGGAGACCTATGACAAAAAGGATGTCATGAAAATCGATCTTTATATGTTTTACAGTTCAAGTAATCCCAGTCTCGGAATTGAAACAAAAACAATCACTACTGAAGAGGAGGGAACCGCACCTGTTGTTGCCCATATGGTAATGGATGGTGAAAATAAGTGTTTCATTATGCTTACAGACATGAATGGAATGAAAATGGGAATGATATCTGCTATTCCTGATGAAAACAGCGCCCCTGCTGATGGGAAAAAGAAAAAGGACACACCTCCGGTATTTACAAAAACCGGAAATACAAAAGTAATTGTTGGTTATAAGTGTGATGAATACACTTATAAAGATGTTGATGATAATTCAACAGGAAAAGTGTGGTTTACAAAAGATGCAAAGCTTAAGATTGACAAAAAAGGTTGGAATAACACCGGAATGGCTTCATATTATGGCAATCCTGAGTTTAATGACGGAATTCTACTCGCAAGTGAAGCTTATGATGATAAAGGTAAACTTACAATGAAATCAGAGACTAAGGAGATAAACGAAAATTTTCCATACTCTATTTCTGTGAAGGGCTATACGCTTCGCCAGATGAATATGGGACAGGGGAAATAGGAAATTTTTTAGAGTTTTTTCAATTTCGCAAACCTGAGCAGCAGTTTCTTGCTTCCTTCTTTATCAAACTCAACAGTTGCTGTCGTATTAGGGGCCTGTCCCTCAATTGAAACAATTACCCCATTACCAAATCTCTCATGCTGTACTGTATCCCCTTCTGCAAATAATGAGGCATCACTTGCAACAAAAACATCTCCCGATTGTGGTGAGGGTAACGTTCGGGTTATTTTCTTAAGTTTCTCTTCCTTTTTATAATACTTTGGTTCTTCCCTTATTGTTGTAGGCTTATTTAAAGGTTGGCTGCTTCCGTTAAAGGGTTTTCCCCCTGTCTGCGGATACTGCAGAAATTTCTGATCGATCTCCTTAAGAAAACGACTGGGACTGCACCTCTCAAGGTTTCCCCATTTATAGCGATTCAGTGCATAACTTAGTGTAGCCTGTTTCTCAGCCCTGGTAACGGCAACATAGAAAAGTCTCCTTTCCTCCTCGAGTTCACGTGCACTTCCTGAAGACATAGGCGACGGAAAAAGTGTGTCTTCCATTCCTACAATGTACACATGTTTAAATTCCAGTCCTTTGGCCGAGTGCATTGTCATAAGTGTAATCTTATTCCTATCCTCTTCATTTTCAGTGTCCTGATCTGTCAGCAATGCAACATTTGCCATATATGCTTCGAGAGTTGAGGGTTCCCCGTTTGTTTCCGCCGACTCGGTAAAGACTTTTATTGCATTCAGCAGTTCTTCAAGGTTTTCATAACGACTCACCTCTTCCGGCGATTTGCCCTCTTTAAGCTCACGCATAATACCTGAACCCATTGCTATTTCTCTGGCTTTTATATAAGCATCAGTTGTATCTGAATTCAGACGCAGATTGTTTATGACATCTGAATATAGCTTAAGCTTTTTCACTGTCCCCTGGTTGAAATGGTCAGGATATTTCCCAGCGTCACAGACAATGCTCCACACAGTTACCCCTGACAAGGCGGAAATTTCGAATATTTTATCAACAGAAGTATCGCCAATACCTCGTTTTGGATAGTTTATTGATCTTTTAAGAGCCTCCTCATCTTCCGGGTTTATTACCATCCTGAAATAAGACAAAACATCTTTGATCTCCTTACGCTCATAAAATGATAACCCGCCGTAGATCTTATATGGTATATTTTTGCGTCGCAGGGTCTCTTCAAAGATCCTCGATTGAGCATTAGTGCGATAAAGAATAGCAAAGTCTGACCAGTTCAGCTGTTGTGAAAATTTCTTTTCAAAGATATCAGAGGCAACATTAAAGCCCTCTTCAGAATCGGTTACAGCCTGAAATACCTGGATCTTTTCGCCGGCCTCATTCATCGATACCACATTTTTCTTGATCTGCCCCTCGTTGTTTGCTATAATTGCGTTGGCAGCATTCACTATTATCTGGGTTGACCTGTAATTCTGCTCAAGCTTGTAAAGCTGGTAGTCGGTATAATCGTTCTTAAATTCGAGGATATTCTCAATACGTGCCCCGCGGAATGAGTAGATACTTTGGGCATCATCCCCTACAACACACAGGTTATGGTGTGTTGCAGCCAGTTTTTTTACTATAAGATACTGCGAATAGTTAGTATCCTGGTACTCATCTACAAGCACATAGTTGAATCTTGACTGGTAGGCGGAAAGTACAACCGGGAAATCCCTGAAAAGGATATTGGTATTCAGAAGAAGATCGTCGAAATCCATTGCATTGGCTTTGAAGCAACGTGCAGCATAAGTTCTGTAAATATCGGCAAGCAATGGCATTCTGCTCGCCCTGTCATACTCCTGTGATGAACTGTCGGCTGCATACATACTGGAGGTAACCAGGTTGTTCTTTGCAGATGAAATCCTGGAAGATATTACTCCGGGTTTGTAAATATTATCATCCAGACTAAGTTCCTTTATTATAGAGCGTATCAGGCTCTTTGAATCTGATGAATCGTAAATTGTAAAATTTGATTTGTAACCAAGTTTATCTCCTTCCATTCTTAATATCTTTGCAAATATGGAATGAAAAGTACCCATCCAGAGATACCGGGCTATTTCGGGACTGACTATCCGTGTTATTCTTTCCTTCATTTCTTTTGCAGCCTTATTTGTAAAGGTCAGCGCGAGTATTTTTCCTGCCGGAACACCCTTCCGCAGAAGATGAACAATACGATAGGTAAGAACACGGGTTTTGCCTGCCCCTGCACCTGCAATAACAAGAGATGGTCCCTCGGAGTTTATAACTGCTTGTTTCTGAGATTCGTTCAGATCGCTTAGATAATTAGTCGTCATGATATAGTTTGAATTACAGCCTACCGGGTCTGGCAAATTTAGTAATTACAATTTCAGGTAATCAATTTCATATCACTTTAAAGACTAATATTTATTAACAATTTACTGCAAAGATCGCAAAGATTTAAAACCCAAGGTCGCAAAGGTATTCATGTTTTTTTGCTTCGTGAACTTTGTGTTTCTTTACTTTGTGTATTTTGCGGTTAATGGATTTCAAAATATTTAATCATCGCAATATATCTTAATTTATTATTATTGTATTTGAATATATTAATGAAGAAGAAAATGAAAAGATATGGACAGGTAATTGGTGTTCGACCGGAGCATTTTGAACGCTACAAAAAATACCATGCTGCGGTATGGCCGGAAATCCTGAATATGATCAAAAAATGTAATATTCAGAACTATTCCATCTACCATAAAGACGGAATGCTATTTGCCTATTTCGAATATACCGGTACTGACTTTTGTGCCGACATGGCAAGAATGGCTGCCGATCCAAAGACTCAGGAGTGGTGGTCGGTAATGGAACCTATGCAGGACCCGGTGGCAAATCGTAAAAAAGGGGAGTGGTGGGCAAATATGGAAGAGGTATTTCATCTCGACTGACTTCGGAATCTGACCTTATTTTATTATACTTGCAGAAGAATATAACAAAGAGAGGATGATTGCGTTTTTGATATTAAGAATTGATTGCCAGTGCGTTATTTTTTTCTAACAATTGCTTTATTACTGCCTGTTCTTTCTGAAGCGCAGCTTTCCGCTCCGGGGATGAGTACTGTAAGGTATACCACATACCCATCGGCTCCCGGTGTCAGAGATCCTGTATTCATATATTGCAATACAACAGGATCACAGCAGGGAGCTCTGACAGCGATCAGTCCGGAAGACACTGGCCCTTTTGATTTTACATGGAATAAGTGGAGCGAGGTAACAAAAAGTTTCAGTGAATTTATTAAAACTGATCCTGACGTATTAAGCTCCTCATTAACAAACCTTTCAGAAGGTGGTTACAAAGTTACAATAATCGATGAAGACACCGTTTCTCTTACCGGATGGATTCATATTGACAAGCCATTTTCTTTTGCTCAGCTTCAGAACAGGACTTGTGATTATGTAGCATTAAGAGGAAGAGCGCTGGCAGATACTTTCTATTATAAGGATCCTGCAAATGGAGCTGCACTTAAACTTCCAAATGGTGTGAAGTTTCTATGGTCATCTGAACCATCCTCATCAATTCCATTTCCTGACTTTGAGATTAACCCACAGACTTTTCTCCCTCCATTGGTTGATGTGACTTATAAACTTGAGGTCAGCGATAGCTTTGGCTGCATAAGCCAGTCCTCTTTCTTCTACGAATCAATCCATGTTAAAGCTGAATTCTCGGCAGGTCCCGTAAAAGGGGAAGCGCCACTGGAGGTGCTTTTTACCGATAAATCAGTTCGTGGAGATATTTATAAATGGGAATTTGGGGATGGAAAAGACAGTATATCCGAATTACAGAATCCGGGGTCACATATCTACTATAAACCCGGAGAATACTCCGTAAAGCTGACAATCGAAAGCCCTTTGCATTGTATTGATTCAATGAGGTTTGATAAGATTGAAGTAGAGCCTTCAGAGCTTCACATTCCCAATGTTTTCACACCCGATGGAGATGGGTTGAATGATAATTTCACTGTTGAATCCAAATCATTGCGTCTGATAAGCGTCGAAGTATTCAGCCGGAGTGGCGTTAAAGTCTACAGTTTCTTCGGCGAGGGTGAGGCCCTCAGAGCATGGGAAGGATGGGATGGCAACGTAAATAATTCATCAATCAAAGCTTCTCCAGGTGTATATTTCTATCTTATTCGTGCGTTCGGCTGGGACGACATTGATTATGACGGAGAGGAATACAGGGGCTTTGTCTATCTGTACCGGTGAAGGTACTAAGGAAAGATAAAAGACAAAAGTAAAAAGCCAAAAGGGCCATCGATATCCAAATTAAGTATTTTTCAGGATAACAACTCTTCAGGAAAATTATTTATTGTTAACTCTAATCGATTATGTGCTAAGCGAAGTCTCCTGACTTCGCTTCCAATGAATGGTGGTCTGAAGACTACATCTTCTTAATGACGAAGTCAGAGACTTCGCCGAGCTATGAGTAACAACTTTTTCAGATAATAGTTTATGTATTGCAGATACTTATGGATGAGGCGCTAATCGAAGTCTGCTGACTTCGATTTCAATGCATTGTAGTCTGAAGACTACATTTTATACGCGACGAAGTCAGAGACTTCG
>JANNKF010000455.1:0-3991 GCA_031396165.1 Bacteroidales bacterium
CGATAAACGAATACAACGCCAGCTTCATCGCCCCGTACTCCCGGCGCGTCGATCCCCAGATCGCGATCAGAAAGTACTTCGGTTTTCATAAAATTTGGTCTTGCGCCGACTACAGAGATTATTTTCATAGGGAAAGTATAAATTATGAGTATAAAGTACTTTTTTAATTAATTATCTGAAACTGAACTCGCCTGTTAAGTTTTTTCGATTCTTCTTTTTCACCGGCTGCCAACGGAACAGATTTGCCTAAACCCCTGGTGCTGATCCGATTAATATTAATGTCACGGCCTGTCATGTAGGCTGCCACCGATTCAGCCCGCCGCGTGGTAAGATCAAGATTGTATTCATTTGTCCCCGGATCATGTGAATGAATATCGACAGCCATTTTAATTTGAGGATACTTTTTCATCAGGCTTATAATCTGATCAAGAAAGGCGAATCCTCCTGATGAAATCCTGGCACTATTCTTTTCGAAAAAAGCATCTGCAGATGAGCCATACACCTTTTTGAGAGCATAAAATTCAACCTGCGCAGGATCGGCAGGAAGTGTGGTCTTAATCCGTGCATTCCTGTAACCCATTGAATATAAATCCGTAAAAACAGGATATGTATCCAGAAATGATAATTCTTCAGCAGCTAAATAACTATATATGCCTTCACTAAAAACCTCTCGTACTCTGTATTTCTGGCCTATCTTTCTGAAGCTTTCATTATTAGTATTCATTTTGCTTGCCGACGTCATTAACTCAACCTGAAAAACCGCAGATTTTTTAATGTCCTCTGCAACAGAATATTGCGAGCTGATTATAACATTCTCAGCCATCTTAAAATCCAGAAGAACAGGTGTTTTTTCCAGAAATTGCTTTTTGTAAGACTGAAGCTCTTTTGTTTCTGTGAGAATTGTCACATTTTTTGTTACACTAAATTGCCTGAAATATGAGGAACTCAAATTCCAGCAGTTAACTCCTAGTTTTACCAAATACTCACCAGGGGATGCGAAAACATGATTTGAAGTAACTTCCTTTAGTCGTGAATTATCACCAAAATCCCAGATGTAGCTAAGTATCTTATAACCCGGAATATTTGATGTCAGGGCACTGAACTCAATAGCTTCACCTGCTGCAGCCACATCAGGAGAATTAATAAATGCTTGATCAATCTCCTTTAACTCAATATTATAAAGATCTTTCTCCATAACTTTTTTCAGGCTTTTTTTCTCAACAACCGAAAGAGTAACAACATACTTGCCTGGACCCGGAAAGCAGTGTTCTGCACGTCTGCCTGTTGCTTTACTACCATCACCAAAATTCCACTCATACTGAAGCCTGAAAGTATCAACAATAATTGGTTCACTATCTGAAAAGCTGTAGCAATATTGATTTATTTTCTGCGCACTTGTATAAAATATTTGTGGATAAACTGTTGTAAAATGATATATGTCAATTGATTGGGCCCTGTCAGAAGAAAAGTATCCCTCAGCATTTATTGAATCTGAGATGAACCCAAAATCGTCATCGGGTGAATTTATGGGAGAATCAAGAGGTACAGGTTCAAGCCAGGAATCATTTTCGAACCTTGAAAAGAAAATATCCTTTTTACCCAGGCCCGGATGCCCGTCGGAGGAAAAAAACAGTTCTCCTGCTCCGGTTATATAAGGGAAGGCCTCATTCCCTCTGGTATTTATAACTGGTCCAAGGTTTATAGGATTGTCCCAATAATCATTTTTGCGCTGGCAGAAGTATAGATCTGACCCACCAAATCCGCCATCCTTATCTGATGAAAAATACAATTTTTGGCCGTCTGGTGAAATCCATGGGGTGGTAACATTGTACCAGTCGCTATTTATTCTGAGTTCCGCTGGTTCGCTCCATCCCTTTTCCTTAGATACTGAATAGAAGATCCCCAGCTTTGTTTTTGGGTTTCTCACATCGCTGAGTTGCTTTGGTACCTCCAGATTCCCTGAAAAATATATAGTGTCGCCATTTTTATTAAATGTAACAGGACCATCATTCAATGGAGTCTGAAGGTCCCTTGAAAACAATATTACATCATTCCAGTTCCTATCCCCCGAAGTCTCGATATAACTTATTTTAAATGGACTCCTGTTCATTTCATTCGAGCGTTTAATGAACATTGACGGAGTCCGGTTTGAGCAGAAAACTATTCCATTTCCATAGTAGACGGGAGAAAACTCATCATATCTGGGTGAACTGAAAGGGGCCAAAGTGACAGAATATGTCTCTTTTTGTGCGACAATCACTTCATTAAATACTATACTCGTAATAAGGATCGTCAGAAGCAGCTTTTTCATATTTTAATAACTTGACCGGTAATTGAATGGTAGAGGTTTAACTAGAAAATCAAAGGATTTACGGCATCCACTTTATATGTAAATTCATATCTGAACATAATCTCATGTGATCCGGTACTATACCTGCCAAGTTTTGCCAGATTAAAATCATATGAATATGCTGCTTTCAACTGGTTATTGAGTTGTATCTGAAAAAGGCCTGTAACTGCCCGTTTATTACGGTAACCAAGCCCTATCCAGAGATTGTTTTTCAAATTTAAATGTGCATTCAGATCGAATTGAATATTTTCCGTAGCTGAATATGAAATGAGAGTTGAAGAATGTAATTTAATTCCGGATGATAATTTGAAAAGATAGCCTGATGTTAACATATAAGTATACTGACCGGGATCATTAACAATGTTATACCTGCTTTTTTCAAAATTGAATTTATATCCAAAAAACCTTGGAATGGAAAAACCTGCCCAATAATCCCTGTAGGTATAATAAGCTCCGAATCCAAAATTAGGAACAGCATATCGGCGTCGGTCTATAAGTAAAAAATTATCCCCGGGGTCAAGTGCAATCAGGTCAGACCAGGCTGTATTTGTGGTTGTTATTCCAGCTGCAAGCCCGAATGAGAGTGTGCCGTCATTTAAATTTATCTTATAAGCATAATTTGAGATATACTGTGTTTCTTTTGTCACTCCTATTCTGTCAGAAACTACTATGAGCCCAAGCCCCAGCTTGTCATTTGTCAGAGGAGCATCAATACTCAGAGTTGTTGTCAGGGGCGACCCATTAATACCAGTCCATTGACTTCTGTAGAATGCAGCTATACTCAAAGAGCCTCTGTGACCGGCATATGCCGGGTTTAATATAAGCGGATTAAGAACATAATGATCTGTAACAGGAACAAATTGAGCATTTGCACAAAATGTGACCAGAAAAAGAAATATAATGGTTAAATACTTTTTCATTTTATCTGTGTATTACAATAAATCCTTTAATAGGTTTTCCCTTCACGGGGGTAAGAACATAAAAATAAGTGTCATTATTAAGGGGTTCTGCATTTTCATCAACTCCATCCCATCTATTGTCATACTCAGCACTTTTATACACAAGTACCCCTCTCCTGTTAAAAATTATGAGTTCAGTTTTACCAAGAGTCTCGATTCCCCTGATAACGAAATAGTCATTTTTCCCATCCATATCTGGCGTAATAATTGTTGGAATTATCAGGTCGTTAACCGTTACAAAAAGATAATCCCTTGAAACAGGACATACTCCATTTGCCACTGACCACATCAGAGTATTTTTGCCCAGTGAAAGTTCACTAACTGAGGTAATTGCAGAGAGTGTATCTCTGATATTACCAGATCCATATACCAATGACCAAACACCCTTATCATTATTTACAATATTTGCATTGATACCTGTTTCAAATTTATAATTAAGGATCTGATCCGGTCCGGCGTCTGCCACTGTCTTCTTCCAGACCTCTATCCTTAAAGAGTCGCTGTTTTTACAACCATACTGGTCGGTTAGAATGACTTTTAAAAAAGCAGAGCTTTTTGGTGTTGCTAATGGGTTGGCTACTGTATCGACACTTACCAGGTTTCCGGGCGACCACAGGAAAGTTCCGGTACCCTGGGCCTGAAGCTGAGCACTCTGCCCTTCACATATTTTCTGGTCAGTACC
>JANNKF010000458.1:0-5420 GCA_031396165.1 Bacteroidales bacterium
TGTTCCTGCGCGCTTCCGACCCCGCCAAGGTAGGCGCCGCCACCGCCTATGAAGTGCAGATCGCCGATGCGCGAACCGACGGCACCGGAACCGGGGCAATCACCGATCTTGCCAAGGTGCTGCCGCCGTTAAAGACAACCGGTCAACTGTATTATCATCCAACACAATGTTTCAGGGTTTAGGGGCTGCAACCCAGGGTATCAATATCGAAGATGATATAAACAGTTTAAGTTCATTCAATCTGATTTCTTCAACGGTAAGTAAATTGAATCTCGAAACCGGCTATTTCACCGAACGCAACAGATTCCTGAAACAACCTGAGGAAGTGTATCTGACATCACCATTCCTTGTAACCATCGATAAATCGCATGTTCAGCCAATAAATTCAAAATTCTATGTTTCAATTTTGAGCGATTCAACTTATCTTCTTTCGGTACAAAACAGCGATGCTGACCTTTATAATTATATTGACAACAAGGTTAAGAATGAAGGGATCATTCTTGATCTTGATACTATATGTCAGTTTAATAAAACAATCCGTACCAGGTACTTCAAATTTTCCATATCACTGAATAAGGAAGTAACTGTTGTTAAACAAGATAAGAAACGGTTGAGTTATTTTGTATTCTATCATGAAGAAGAACTGTCAAAAAATATACTCAAGCAGTTGAATATAAAGCCAATATCCTTAATGGCATCACTTATTAAAATCGACTTTCTTGGCGCAAATCTTGATAAGTCAATTACTTTTTTAAATAACTATATCACCGGGTTTCTCGAGGAAAGTCTGGCTAAAAAGAATCACATTGCACTCAACACAATGAATTTTATTGATTCTCAGATTTCTGAAATATCTGACTCACTGACAAAATCTGAATCCAAGCTTAAAAATTTCAGAACACTAAACCAGGTTACAGATCTTAGTTTCCAGGGACAACGTATATATGACCAGCTTGAACAGATCGAAACAGACAGGACCAGCCTCGAAGTTCAGAGCAGATATTATACTTATGTAATCAATTATTTTAAAACCAATCAGGATATAACGGGTGTTGTTCCTCCTATCTCAGCAAATATTACGGATCCTATTATGAATAAGCTGATAACTGATCTTTTCACAATGAATACAGAACGCTCAAACATTTCAAATAATGCAAGTGGAAAAAACATATTCCTTGGGCAGATAGAAAACCAGATCAAATTACAGAAGCAGGCGATTATTGAAAATGTAACGAATAACCTTAATACAGTCAATCTTACACTGAATGAATTAAATTATAAAACTGAGAAGCTTACGGCTGAGATCTCAAATCTTCCGAGAACTGAAATGAACATGGTTAATATTCAGCGAAAATTCAACCTTAATGATGCCATATATACATTTCTTTTACAGAAACGATCAGAAGCAGCTATAGCACTGGCTTCAAATTTTCCGGAATTTGAGATCCTTGAACCCGCCCGTGAGATCACCTCCGAAATAATTAAACCTAAAATTATGCTGAATTTCCTGATTGCCATTTTTATGGCAATTATGATGCCAACTCTTTACCTGATTATCAGGGATTTACTGAATGATAAAATAAGCAGCATTCACGAGCTTGAGCTGTTACTTGACAGCCCGGCCATTGGTGTTATTTATAGTAATCCCAACAAATATGAATCCGTTGTGGCTGAAGCACCCAGGTCGGCCATTTCAGAATCTTTCCGTCATCTCCGGAGTAACCTGTTTCACAGGTTTAAGGCAGAAAAGTCGTCTCTGATCATGGTTACTTCTGCACAGCCTCAGGATGGGAAGAGTTTTATATCCTTTAACCTGGCTGCATCGATAGCCTCAACAGGGCTAAAAACTATTATTATTGACGCAGATCTTCGCCGGCCTGCACTTCATACCAAATTCGGACTGGAGAACAATAAGGGTTTGAGTAATTATATTACTAAAATCAATACGTTGAAAGAGATTATTCATCCAACATCGGTTGAAAATCTCTTTTTTATCCCGGCCGGACCGGTATTAGCAAATTCTTCGGAAATGATTGAATCCGGGGCTCTTGCAGAACTTATTGGGAGTCTGAAAGAGGATTACAGGTATCTTATCTTTGATACCTCCCCGGTTGGGCTGATTGCCGATGCAAACTTTCTGATGAAGTATGCCTCACAGATCTTGCTGGTTTCGCGAAATAATTATACCAACAAGGCTATATTTGAAAATGTCCTGAGTTCACTAGACTCAAGAAGAGTAGAAAACTACGATGTTGTGTTTAATGATCTTAGTCTGAAGGATAGTCCTTACTCGAACTATACTTCCTATTATTTAAAGGATTGAATTTACTAATTCCTTGACTTCACCTATATGTGATTTTGTCGACGCCCCGAACAGGACTGATTCAATTTTCGGAAACTTACCAAGATATTCAATAGCCTCCCGGGGAGCCAATGATCCGGCAGCGAGAAACTGCATGGCGATGGGTCGGAACTTCTTTTCGTTAAGATATTTCTCATATATCTCTTTCCCACCTGCCATTCTGAAACCAATCTTATTGATTGAACTGCAAATGATTGGATTAGTTATATTTAACTCCTCAAGTGTATCATATAACATCGGCATGTTCATTGTTATATAACCTGGTTCAGCATGATACCTGATTCTTATATATTCATCGTATTCTTTGAAAATATTGTATGTTTTTAATCCCAAAATCATATCAACCAGTACATTCTGAAGAAATATAACAGGAGTATCAATTCCTTTGAACATCTTCATCTCTGCATCTATGAGCAGCTTCATTAATTTACTGAAATCGTTGTTCAGAAGAGCCATTCCGCCGGTTGCTAATGTTCCGATAAAATTGCCCGGAACATATTGCTTAATTGCTCCGATTACACCCAGGTCAGTAACAGCGTTCGCATACTTATGCGCGTATGGCATGCACGGGTATATTTTGAAGTTCTTATATTTCTCAGGATTTGAGCGTAAATGGTTGCATATATTAGCGATCCGGTCGTGTGTAGTACACATAAATGTATTTAAATCCAGATCTATTGCCTGGTCGAGAACACTAATTATTGCTGAGTCTTCCCTGAAGCGGATCGCCTGAGCCCTTGATTTTTCATCTGATGAATGGTTTACAGCAAAAAACTGGTTATCACCAAAAAGTACTTTATCCATCTTAGTTTTGTTTTCCTTTACTTAATATCATTTCTACTACTTTGTCGGTGTACAGACCCTGTTCGAATGTGTTCTCCGCACCTTTACTCTTTTTCTGAATATTGTCGATGAAATAATCTATTTGTGCCGAGTATTCTTCACCTCTGAGGTTAAAATTTACCGGCAGGGCAAATGATGTAATATCCTTCATCGTCCATCCTTTATTCAGACCCTCCTTTTTGTTAGCATCTTTAAGGTAGATCTTGATTTCTGTAGCATCACATATAATTTTTCCTTGCCTGCCTATGAGGGTTATTGAAGTAGACATCTTACGATATGTTTCGTCACTCCAGTTAACAAGCATTACACCGCTGATTTTATTCTCAAGTGTCATGAGGGAATAAACTGCATCTTCAACACCGTTTGAATAAATACTTTTAAGTAAGGTGCCATCAATTTTTACAGGTCTTCCTATAATTTCCTGAATAAGGTTAATTACATGTGAGGCATAATCGAAAAGACACCCTCCTCCTTCTTCGGGTTTTGACCTCCATGTTCCCCCTTTGCCCTTTGTAACTACCGGACCATACGCTTCACCAGTAAAATGAACAATTTCACCTATCACTTTTTCGGCAAGAAGTCTTCGCATTTCACGAAAGGTTCCGATAAAATGATTATGATATCCCACCTGATTCACAAGGGATTTCTGTTCTGCAATTTTCACCATCTCTTTTCCCTGGGATGTTAACAGGCTTAAAGGCTTCTCGCAAAACACATTGATATTATTCTCAAGGGCATCTTTAACCATCTGATAATGATACCGCGTGGGAGTGGCAACGATCACAAAATCAAGCTTTTCATTGCTTAACATTTTTTTATAATCGCTGTAGGTATTAACACTGGTGTACTTCCTGAATCCTTCAAGTATAAGTGATGAAGAATCACATACCGAGACAAGATCAACCATAGGATGGGCTCCTGCAATCGCAGCATGCGATAGTCCCATTTTACCAAGGCCGAGAATTGCGCCTCTGAGTTTATTCATGTTTGAGGTTGTATATTAGGTTTTTAATTAGTTCATATGATTCCTTTCCCTGATTTAAAACTGACCACTCTTTACCGTTTATAGAGACAGAATCCAACTGCGAGATTATCTCTTCGTAAGTAACACCAGGGTTTATTTTCATTACGCCTTTATCAATAAGATATTTATCCACTGAGAGCAGATCTGACTGATATATAGATATAACCGGAACCTCCATCACAGCCATTTCGCGTGTCATTGATCCTCCCGCACCGATGAACAAAAGGCAATCGGTAACAATTTGTGAAAGACCAAGTGGTTTTTTCACACAAGTCAGACCTGAAAATTTTTCCTGAGCATAATGTATCGACTGATTTTTATCCCTTGGGAGTACAACAACCTCGTATTTCAGAGCAAGTTTCAGAAGAATATCATCAAAGAAATTCAAGGGCCCGTCGTAATACTGTGCCGACCAGGGTTCGGGTCTGAAGTAGATCTTGTTCTTTTGTCCTTTTGCAATGATCTGAAGATCACTGTTTTGGGATAGGTAGATTGCTTCCTTCACACTTGGATAAAAACTGACTTTCCTTCTTAAAGGCAATCTTTTTGTAAAATTCATATCCTTCAATGCTACCGGTAACACTACCTTTCGTGCAAAGAGGAAACCAAAAATATTTCCTTTTGCATGCTCATTATCATTTGTATAAAGTGAAGGTATTCCCAGGATCCACGCGACGACAGGCTGATAAAAGCTGCTTTGACTTGCTGCAATATCAGGTTTATTTTTCCTGATGAAAGACAGAAGCTTTAACAGCCTCAAAGGAAAAAACAAAGACTTCTGAATCAAACCCTTACCTGCCTTATCACCAATAATGGTATATTTCAGACTGTTCTGATTCAGGAGATCAACAGTATTACCCGAATCACGACATGTAAGTAAGATTTCGTGATTGTCTTTTCTGAATTCAGAGAGGAAGGGAACAAAAAAAGTAACCTGTGGTGTATTAATAAAATCAATCCAGATTTTCATGTTATGATTATCATGTTAAACTTGCGACCCATTCTAAGGGTTAGATCTCCCCACTGACCATTTTCAAATCAGTTTTTTCGCCTTGAGGGACTTTCACTTTATGCTTTGCTTTCTTTAAAGCAATTTCTATTGCCTCAGCCAGATCCCTGATACTGGGGCTATCGAAGAAGACCCTCAACCCGAGATCAACATTAAATGCTGATTCTATTTTTGCAAATACT